>SKHL01000030.1 GCA_007116995.1 Limnochordia bacterium | reverse complement strand
AGGTGTAGAGACTTCGCAGAGGACTTTGAGGGTCGATATGCGTAAGTGTTGATTATGGGTAGTAAATAAATATCAATGCTTAATGTGAGGTAGTAGTCTTAGTAGGAAACCTTAGATAAAACCTACTTTACTCGGGAACGAGAAGGCTATAAAGGTATAGTCCGTACTGTTAGAAATAACAGGTAAATACGATCCTTTACGGTATGACTGCGGCGAATTTAGCCGATCAGTTTGGAATGTCTTTATCTGAGGGTGAAGAGTTTTATAGTAAGTATAAGAAGTCTCTTCCTACTCTATTTTCATGGGAAGATAGAACAAAGAGACGTTGTAAACGTGAGGGTACTGCGTATACGTACTTCGGTCGCCCTAGACGGGTCGCGTATTATTTTCAGAATGGTCAGGCGGGTTTTGGGTATCGAACTATCATTAATACGATTATTCAAGGATCAGCGTCGGATATTTTGAAAATCGCGTTTATGAAACTTTGGAAGAATGTTTTGAATCATGAATCGTATCGGGAGAAGGTTCGTTTTATCACTACGGTACATGACGAAATCAATTATGCTGTTCATAAGTCTGTTTTTACTGAGGTTCTTCCGATTATTATTGATTGTATGAAGTTTACTACTCCGGAATGGAAGGTTGACTTGGAGGTTGAGGCTACAATCGGTATGAGTTGGGGAGATGGGTTTTCTATAGCGTATGATGAGGAAAAGGACTGCTGGGTCCCTAACTTAGTATAGGAAAAAATATGTAACGGAAAAGTGTGTCTGAGTACACACTTTTCCGTATTAATACTTGAGGTGATAGTATGAGTGAGTTCAAGTTTGAAGAGATGACGAACGATCAGATTTGGGGTTACATGAGGGAAGGGTATATTTTTAATGTAGCAAAAACTGTTTTACGGAAGATACAGGTAATCGAAAATGTAATAAATAGTGAGTACGGGTCGAGTGGTCAGTTTGTGAATATCTATATACCGGAAAAACGTGCGGATGGGATGCGGGTTGACTGGATACCGGTTGAAAAGTATGTGAATCTTTCAGATTGTTTTTCTGAGGATACGGAGTCTGGAAGTGGGGTGTATGATCTTTCACTTATTATCAATACACTGGATCAGAATCATGTAGATTACTCAGGGATTCTGATTATCACTCGAACGAAGTCTGAATTCTTGTTTGATGGGGAGAATAAGGATAAAGTGTTTAGTGAGTACTACAATATTTGTGATGAACAGTGTGGGTTATTTCTAGAGAATCACTCTAATATTTCTGGGTGGTTAGCTAGAAAAGGATTTATTGTATTTTCTATGGACGATTTAAGATCGGTTATAGAACAGGAAGATACTCAAAAGGATTCGTTATCGGAGTATCTGAAGATGAAGTATCTAGAGGAGATTGATGGGTTCTATAATTAGAAAGAAGGTGAGGTTTACTGTGGGAGACGTTACGAAAAATATAGATGAGCTTACGGATAAGTCGGTTGTACTAATGAAGAAAAACGTCCACTATTTGAGAAAGCGTGTTAGAGGTATGACATTTGAGGACTTGGCTGAGTCATTGAATGTGTCAAGAGACTCTTTGTTTCGGTTAGAGAATGATAAGGATCGGGTGACGAATCTTAAAACGTTAGTGAAGTTGGTTCTATTTTTTGATGTGTCTATGGATGATTTGTTATTCAAGAACTTAGAATATGAAAGTATGAAGGAAGATACTCAAATTAGAGAGGAGAGAACTGATTAGTGGCGATTAGTGTGGGTAAGACGTTACCGGAGTTAGTGGAGATTGCGAAAGAACTTAATTTAACGGTTGAGCCGAGTGGGAAAAACGGAAGGTTTATGAAAGAGGACTATATTATCCCTATACGAGAACATCATTTACGGGGTATGTACGGGGAGACGATACCGGATCATCTGAGTATGATTATGAGTATGAAGTCTCCGATGTTGGCGAAGAGGATTGATGGATTAAAGCAGGAATTACAGGATGAAATATGGGGTTCGGATCATTGGGAGTTTGAAGAGAAGTTGGATGGGGTTCGGATACTCTTAGTGAAGGATAACTCTGGACTCTACTGTTATTCGAGACATAATTCAGATGTGGACTTTTTGCCGTTAGAGTTCTCGAATAAGATTATGTATCAAGAGGGGTTTGATTTAGACAAGATTTCGGATACATTTATTTTAGATACGGAGATTACGTCCGATTTATCTAACATAAATACAGTGGTCGGTAAATATGGTGTTAGTACAGAGTCAATGTTACAGGCGGTAACTGCACTCATATCGAGTGATCCGGCTAGAGCTAGACTGATTCAGGAGAGGGAAAATTTACGATTACGATTTAATGTGTTTGACTGTGTGTACTATAATGGTCAGTGGGTAACGGATGAACCGTTAGAAAAGAGACGAGAATTGGCTCGTGAGTTATATATGAAGTTAGTGAACGCTGGTTTTAAGATCTCGGAGGTTCGTAGATCTGTGACGAATAAGAAACAGTTCTACAAGAGTATTGTTTTAAGTGGTGGAGAGGGCTGTATTGCGAAACATACTGGTGGGATTTATGTTCCGGATACGTCTCGTAGAAATGATGGTTGGGTGAAAATTAAACGGTCTATCTCAGAACTATCTATGGAAGATGCGTTTGGAGATACGATTGATGCGTGGATTTCTGGGTATGAGAAAGGAACTGAGGGTAAGGGGTACGAAGATTACGTGGGTACGATAATTCTATCTACATATTTAAAGAAGGATACTGGGGAGTTAGAGGTACATGAGATTGCTCGGGTGTCTGGGTTTGATATGAAACTTAGGGAAGATATGACTCATAGAGTGAATGGGATTGTTACGTTAAATCCTGCCTATTATAGTCGGGTTGTGGAGATTGATGGGGCGAATGTGAGTGCGAGGGCGAGACGGTTACAACACGCGGTTCTTCTCGGGTTCAGGAATGAAAAAAATAAAGATGATTGTGTGATGGAAGAATCTTTCTTAAATAGTATGGTTATGTAATTTAATTGACATAAAATGGATAGTTTAAAAATATCGTGTTATTGAGCACGATATTTTTTTATTTTCTACGTTAAAATAGTTGTTTTTTCGATTAAATTGTGGTATACTAAAGATGGAGGTAAGGGTTGAGATAGTGAGTGGTAGTACAAAGGATCTTTATCTTCTGTGGAGAATATGTAAAGTTCCGTATAATAACTTAGGGAGGGTTTTCTATGAGACTAATGGATATGGACTTTCTGGATGAACTGAGGGATGTATCTAAGTACGTGTGTGCTAAATACAGACCGACCCTTAAAAGTATGGGGATGGATCGGGAGGATGTAGTAGGAGAGATTGCCCTAAAGATGGTTCGTAATAGTGTTGAGTTTAATCCGGAAAAGTCAAGTCTTCGTAGATTTCTCACTGTGGTTGTGGAACGGTATTGTATAGAGGTTATAAAGAGCTCTAAGGCACAGAAAAGACCTTTTTTACTATTTTATGGGTTATCGAGTTCGGAAAGATTTGCTGGGATGGCTCTTGAACAGGAAGAAACAGTTTTCAAGGATCTTCTATTTGAAGACTTGATGGATACAGTCGTTGAGGAGGAGAGTCGGAAGGTTGGTCGGTTAGATTTAACGGAAATGATTCGGATGATGGCGGAAGGGTATAAGAAGAAGGATATTGCGGAAATGTTCGGGGTCAGTACGAATACGATAACGTTTTACTTACATAAGGCTGAGAAATTGAAGGGTGTCGTACTTAACTAGGAGCCGATATTATTTAGAAGGAGGTTTTTGGGATGTTGCTGGTAGAAATGGATTTCATGGACGATTTGAGGAGTGTCACTTACTTCATCTACAAAAAGTACTCGATTGGGTTAAAACAGCTGGGGATGGATTCTGAGGATGTGATTGGAGAAGTCGCTTTGAAACTGGTTAAGAATCAGGTGGAGTTTGATCCAGAAAAAGCGAGCCTTCGTAGATTTCTTACTCTGATTGTAGATCGGTTTTGTCAGGACTCAGTGTGGTTACTACGATCAAAGAGACGTCCTAGCCTTCTATTTTATGAAGAGACGGTGAAAGAGGGTTCGGAGAGTACATTTCTGGATCTGTTAGAGGGTGAGTCAGTCAATATGGATGAGGAGTTAATCTTCAACGAATTGGTTGATAGTCTTCCTGGTGGTTCTTCTACTAGTAGGGTTGCGGAGACGCCTATTGGTATTAGTGTTCTCGGAGTACGAGATATAGCTAAACTGATGTTACAGGGTTACAGGAAGAAGGATATCGCGGAAATGTTCGGGGTCAGTATGAATACGGTATCTTCGATACTTAAAAATAATGAAAAAGTGGTTATGGAGACGTTACAGCAGATATAGATAATAGTAAGTAAAAAATTAAAGGGTCTACCCTACTCGCTTGGGTAGACTTTTTCCGTATATAGAATAGAGAATCTATTTTTTAGGTGGTGATCGTGTGGAAGATGTAGTACAGAGTATATTGGATTCGGTGAAGTTTTGTCCTTGTCTACTTCTGGGTAAGTACTCTAATGACTTTAAGAAACAGTTTAAGGGTACGGTACATGTGGTGTATAACATTAATGATGTAAAGGAGTTGGTGGAGAACTACTCAGGTAAGAAGGGGGATAAACATTTTGTCATTGACGGGGTTGGGTTTTTGAATGAGCAGGCTCAGCAACCGTTACTAAAGTTTATCGAAGAGAGTACGTTGCCGATTGTGCTACTAAGTTATTTTGATTCGGTGTCGCCTATCATTATGTCTAGAATGATGTGTATCTATAAGGATTCTGGGAGTCATACGCCTAAATCGTTAACGAATTTTGTGAGGATAGGGGATTGTTTTGATGAATTATCGAGAATGGAATCTGAGGATGGTGGTCTGTCTTTTCGGGACAGAATCAAATACTATTCGGAAAATTGTCCGTTAGGATACTATCTGGAGTCGAAGTATGGTCGATACGATAGTCTACTTACTAAAATAGGTAGGATTCTTTCGAAAATCGGATAGGAGTTGTACTGATACTATGGTAGCTGTATTACTGGTTAACACTAATAATAACCTTGTTCTGTCGGATATAGAAATAGAGGATCGGGAATTACAGTCTTTATTTTACGAGAAGGTATACCCTGATGGAGATACGGATGTTATTGATAAGGTATATTACGGTAATCGTGTGTACTACGAACAGAGTTCTTCGGGAAATGATTTAATTTATCTTGACTTGGAGACAGTAGTGGATTTTGTTAGTAGTTATCTATCGGAAGATAAAACAAGTGACTTCTTGTCTATATATAATGATCAGACAAAGAATTTTTCTTGTGTGTTATTTCAGGAGTAGGTATAGAGAGGGAGTGGGTGTTTTGCGTACTAAGATTGTGAAGAGTCCGGACTATCTTAATTTTATGTTGGGTAAAGAGTATGAAGTTGTAGGTAAAAAAGTGGTTGAGGGAATAGATTGTTACGTACTGGATTTTTCAGAGGAGTCTAGTGCCGCCTATGATTTTATTGCTTTTCCGGTAGATTTTTGTAAGGATGTGACGGATAGCCCGTCACCAGAGGATATATTTGATGGTTTGTTTGAGGGGTTTAAAGACGCTCTTTCTTCTTTCTCGGGTGGGGCGGACGAGTTGGTTGTTTTACAGGAAGGTATAGCACAGATTCATGAGTTAGACTTAGATAACGACCCTAGTTTGCCGGGGAGTTTGATGTGTTCGTGTGGTAGGGATGGGGTTGAAGTTCTTTTGATTGTAGGGACGGTGCCTATGTACTTATGTCGTGGGTGTGTGTCTCAGATAGCTAGGTTGGGAGTAGAGTATCTGTCTATAATTTAGAAGGGGTGGTTGTATGTTAGAGGGTAAGACTGTAAATTGTAAGGATGTGGGGTTACTCTCGTTTTTTTATCCATCTTTTGTGGTCAAAGATACACTGTTTTTCGATCATGATAAGAATGTAATTTACGTAGGGTCTATGAAGAAAAACATGATGCAGTATCTTAAGAATAACACGAATTCATTTATTAATACGGTCGGTCCGTATACAGTGGATTTGGATAATGAAGAGGAACTAATAGACTTTGTTTATTCGAAATGGAATAAGGAGCCGAAAGATGGGATTCGGGATCTATTGTTGAATATGCAGAGAGTGGATTTATTGATCTATTTAAAGAAGTATTGGATTATCGGTAGGTCTGATTTGGATTCTATGGACGTAACAGTATTCGATCTTTTCAAGTCTTTTTTAAAGCCGAAAAGAGAGAGTTATGATGTTTATTTTAGATTGTTGGAGTATGTGGATCCGGTTGTGATTGAGCATAGTATACTTACGTTTCTAACTAAGGTGGTATCTCTGGATGACATTGAGGTATCACCTTACTACAAAAAAATTCTTATGGATTTTCGAGGGAAGAGCGGGGATAGAATTAAGCGGGTATGTTTGGAGTACTTAGACAGAGAAGATATGGATAAGAGGTTAAATGTACTATGGTTGATTAATCAGTTTTAGGAATATAACGAATGGAGGGGGAGTTTTTATGTCTGATACGATTTATGAGGTAATGAGTGAGTTAGAGACGGTAATTGATGATGTTCAGAGAGTCGTTGAGGAATGTTTGACTTGGTATCAGGAGATAGGTCTTCCGGAACTTCCAGAGGATTTTCATGTGTTTAAGAACAATCAATTTTATTATAAGATGTATAAACAGTGTGTAAATGATCATGACAGAGTGGTTGATGTTTCTACTAGATTGGTGGTTGTTTCTTCGAAGATTAAGGATATCAGGAGTACTCATATTGATAGGGGTATGTGGAATGACTTTCGGGATGTCAAAAAGTTTCGAGACTATCTAGATGGTAAGATTGGTATATTGGATTCGTACAAGTTTGCTTTGAATGATGTGAAGAGGTCTGTTTCTGACAGGATAAAGTTGTTACAGGGAATCCAGTTTAATTTCTAGTTCTATCTAATTATTTATTTTTAGGGGTATTATTTAGTTAAAAAATGAGTAGAATATCCGTATAGATAGGTTAAGGTATAGATCTAGTATTTTAGATCAGAGATATTTCAGTTAGGAATTATGTGGTGTATAAAACAGAATTCGTATAGGGAGTGTTTGGGGTGGAAAAGAAGGAAAGAAGACATACTAGTCATTTGACTGCTGATTTTAAGGAGTTTAATCGAACTAAGATGAGTGAGATTTTTGGGTTTGAGATTGACGAAGAGAGTGCTTGGTCTGTGTTTAAAATGATACATAGGTTACCATTGTATTTTCTTTCCGATCTTGACGAGAAGGAAGTCGATAGTCAGGGTGAGAAGTCGATTGCCCTACCGAGAGTTGGGAAGTTTCGATTTCGGATGACGAAGGCTCAGAAGGACGGGTTTGATCATGAGTTTTATCCTCGGTATAAGTTTTATCCGTCTCGAGCGATTGAGACGGAGATGGAAAATATACATGGGGTTGCGGATGAAGAGTCGGTACGGGCGTTTAATAAGTTACGTTCTTCTGAGGAACGTAAGTTAGGTATTGCGGTTAAGAACATACAGTCTCTACTGAAGGAGACGTATGGGGTAAGTGAGTGTGAGGAAGATACAGGTAGTCAGAGTCCGGAATGTCTTGATGATTTAATGGTATTGTTTGGGAAGAGTTTGGAGTCTATTATCGAGAGTCGGGTTCATGATACGATTAGAAGTGTAGTGAATAGTTGTGAGATACTGAAGGATGATGATTCTACAAAGGATCTGACTAGTGATCAGGAAGATGAACTGGAAGAAGATTCATATGATGAAGACGAAGATGAGGACGATACTAAGAGTGATCAACAAAAAACGGAAGAGTTTGAGGGAGACTTTATCTTTGGTGGTACAGATATGGACTTTGGGGAAGAAGAGGATGAGGAAGAAGAAGTGGTCATTAAGATTGGATCTGTAGATACGAATACATTAGATAAGGTTGAGGACTTTGAGTTTGATTTTGAGTAAAAAAGTTTCGTTTGTTCGGGATATTTTTTGATTTCTTCCGTATATATAAATGTGTAGGCAGAGGACAGGACAATAGTTCCAATTCCAGTGCCAAACAAATAAAAAAACAAAAAGGAGAAGTGAGAAGTATGTCAGAAGAGAAGAATAACGATATTGTTGATGCTGAGGTAGTTTCTTCTGAGGAGAAGAAGAACGAGGTTGCGGAAGTCGAGTCTGGTTTTTCGTTTGACGTAGGTGTTGAGGGTGTAGAAGGTGTCGTATCTGGTGATATGGGTCTGCGTGTTTCTAAAGTTCCTGTCGAGAAATACAAGGGATCTACTCAAAGGTTAGATATGATTTCGTTCTTAACTTCTAAGGTAACTGCGATTAAGACCCACTACTTTGAGGGTGTCGGAAATCTCATTTGTTTTGGTGGGAAGTGTTGTGAGTTAGGAGGGTTCCCTAACGTTCGGTATCTGTTTCCTATCGTGATTTACCACACAGACGGTGAAGGTAATATACTTTCTCCGAAGTTGGACATTAAAGTACTGTCTGCGGGTGAGGACTTCTACAAGACAATTCAGACTATCCACAGGGCGTCTCGTGAGATGGGTGGAATTGATCACGTAGATCTGTTAGTAACTTGTACAGACGAACAGTATCAGAAACTAACTCTGTCTCAGTCTGGTGATGCTAAGTGGAGAAAGAGTAAGAAGGCGGTTCAGGCGTTGTCTGATCGTTGGAAAAAAGACGGGGAGTTCATGTACTTGGGTGTTGCCCGTAAGGTTGAGCCGAATGACTTTATGACATTGTTAGGGGTTGACGGTGGGAACGATTCTGGTCCGTCTCAACGGGTCTCTGAGTCAAACACTAACTTGGATAGTTTCTTCAACGATTAAAAAAGATAGGTAAATGGTAAATAAACTGTCGGGATAGTACTCGACAGTTTATTTTTTTTGACTGTTTTCCGTATAGAGATTAGAGAGGAGTTGGTTGATGTGCAACCTGTTATTTTAGCACAGGATCCTAGTTTTCGTAAAATGGCGTTTAGTTTGTATGACGGAAAGAGGACGATTTATCTAGATACTTGTTCATTTAGTTTGGGAGAGAGTGTGGGTTTTGAAAGGGTGTTTGAGGGGAGTCTTCAAATATTTAAGGACTACAAGGATGTGTTGTATAGTCTGGGGGTGAATGATAATCTATTCATTGATTACATTATTTCGGAGATACCGCCTCCGAATTCTATGTACTCTGCAGGGTTGTTTGCCCTAGATACTCACTTACTGTATAAGTTGTATGAGATGAACTCGGAATGTAAGAAAATATATACGTTACCACCTTCTTTTTTGGTGACTCTTCATAATAGGCAGAAGTATAAGAAGTCGGATTCTACGAAAATGGCGAAGTACTTTATGGAAGAAGTGTTTGGGGATATATTTGAGTATAAGTACTCGGGTCGGTTAAATGCGGATCAGGCGGAGTCGTTTTTGTTTTTGGTTAAGGGTTTCTACATTCTAAATGTTATGGGTTTCAGGGAAGTTATTAGTTCTGCTATTAGTGGGTTTTTCTCGCCGGTAGAGAAGATTTTAATAGAGAGGGAGTAGTGTATGTACATTATCGAGATAGAAGGATTAGATGGTAGTGGTAAGGCTACTCAGTCGGAGATGTTAGTACGTAGGTTGAAGGAAGAGACGAGTAAGTTTGTATTTATGAAATCATTTCCGAGTAAGAACGTACCGTCTGGGTACTTTGTGGAACAGTACTTAAATGGTAATTACGGTGAAGCGACTGAACTAGACCCTAAAGTTGCCTCATTGTTTTATGCGTTAGATAGGTATGATCTTAGTATGATTATGCGTGATTATCATGGGGATAGTATACTTTTATTTGATAGGTATGTGGGGTCGAATATTATTCATCAGACGTCTAAGGGGAAGACGTTACAGGAGAAGATGGAACTTGCTTTGTATATTGATAATCTGGAGTACGGGTTGTTGAAACTTCCGAGACCGAATGTTGTTCTCTTTCTAGATATGCCACCTACACTGTCAAGTCGATTAGTAGATTCTCGGGGTAGGAGAAAGGATCAACACGAGACGAATCTGGATTATTTAGAGTTGTGTTACGAGTCAAGTCTTTGGTTTTGTGAAGTGTTTGGTTGGAAGAGGGTTCCGTGTTACAAGGGGAATACGATCTTTTCGAAAGAAGAGATACATGAGACTATTTACAATATAGTAAAGTCTGATTTATGTGGGGAGGGGATGGGTTAGATGAATGTTGTTACAAGACCGATCGCTGTACTTAGTCCTGAGGATGTTCAGAAGGCGATTTCGGAGTTTTTGAAGAGGGAGTTATCTGAGGAGGAAGTTATAGAGGCGGTAAGGTGGTATGTGAGTAGGGAGATGGGTAGAATTTTTTCGGTAGATGATACGTGTCTGGTTACTATTACTGATGGTAGGGGTGCTACTGTTGGGATGAAGGATATTAACTTACTGGACTGAGGGAGACGATTTTGATCGTCTTTCTTTTGTTTTTATATATAGATAGGAGACAGTAATATTTCTGAGGAGTGATTTATCAATGAGTAAACTAAGTTTGATCTTAGAGGGTTTGAAGTCAGCTAAGATAGAGGAAGGTAAGAAGAAAAAGACAAAAAAGGGGTACATAGGGACTGATTTGTTTGACTTTAATATTGATGAAGAGACTCAGCCTGCTAAGACTTGGAGTAAGACAGATGTGAGGGAATTACTTACGAAAAATGACTTTGCGGTTAAGAGAGCCATCATAGCTTTATACAGTCTACAGACAGAGAGTGAGAAATCTCAACATACAACAAAAGAACATAACAAGAAAGGGTTTAACTCTGCGGATGCTGACTTTCTTAGTTCTTTGGCGGAACAGTTGGTTAAGAGTGGTACACTTTCTGCGAAACAACTTGCCTCTGGTAGGAAAGCGGTTATGAAGTACTCGGGACAATTATCTCGTATTGCCAATGGTGAACTGGAAGTAAGGTTGGTGAAGAAGTTAGAGAAGGCGTATAACAAAAAATAAAAGATTTTGGTCTAGTGAGGAGTGGTATTGAGTGAGTGGGATTAAGTTAAGTGAGTCTATTACGGAAAAGTATAGTTCTATAATCGGAGAGACTGTGGAGTATCTATCTATCTCTGAAATGACTAATGAGTCTTTGTTTGAAAGTGATAAAGTATTTGAACACACTTTTATCGGAGATATTGTAAGTATTGATGAGGGTGCTGTGGTTACGTTCGATAAAAAGACGTACCCTAGAGACGGTTGGTGTGTATTACTTGCGGGTGGAGCTGGATTAGTTATTTAACTTTTTTCTTCCATTTTATATATACTATAAAGTATATATAGAGTGGGTGTAGTGGCTAAAAGACTAAATGTTTTATGTGTTGATTACTGGGTAAGCAAAGGTCATACAGAGGAAGAATCTAAGGTGATTATCGGTAAGTTACAGAAAGAGAGAAACGTTCTCTGTGTAGAACACTGGGTTAAAAAGGGTTTTACTGAAAATGATGCCAGAGATAGGATAAAGGTTATACAGAGGGAAAGGTCTCCTAGATGTATCGAGTATTGGGTTAAGAGAGGGTTCACTGATGAGGATTCTAAGAATAAAATCAGTGAACTACAATCAAGGACGTATTCGGACTATGTGAAAAGAGCTAGCAAGAAAGAACTTCGGGAGAATAGCCCTAGATGTATCGAGTATTGGATTAAGAGGGGGTACTCAAACGAAGATTCTAGGGTAAAGGCTCGGGAATTCAATGATAATTCGTCTTTGAATTCGTACATAGAAAGACACGGGAAAGAAAAAGGTAGGGAGCTTTATATTAGAGACTGTGATCGTAGATCGCTTCCTGGAGAGAAAAACCCGATGTTCGGAAAGTCTGCACCTAAAGGATCTGGTAATGGGATTAGTGGTTTTTATCGAGATTATTACTTCAGGAGTTTGTTGGAGTATTACTACATGAAAATGATGGAGAGTCAAGGGATTACATTTATATGTAATGACGTATCTAGAAAAAAGAATCTAGATAAAATAGTAATTAAACTACCTAGTGGTAAGAATTACATCCCTGATTTTGTACTACCTGAATGTAGTAAAATAGTCGAGATAAAAAGTAGTTATAATCTCAGTCAGAAAGATACTCAAGAAAAAATAAGGTCATTAGGTGAATTCTGTAGGTTGAATAGTATGACTTGCCAGGTACTTACTGAGAAAGATATCACCCAGGATATCAATGTGTTACGAGAGGATTTCAGAAATAGTCTTTTAGTTATTGATAAGGGAAAGTTAGACAGGTTTATGAAGTATGTATAAATCTTGGTCCAGGATAAATCGGGTGAATTGCGGGGATCTCCTTAGAGTCTTAACTACTAACTCATAGTAGTGATACGTATGAGGGCGAAGGGTAACTCCTGAGGTATAGTAAAAAGGTTAAGAATTGGACAATCCGCAGCCGAGATTCTAAAAAATAGAGTAAGGTTCATCGACTATCGAAATCCGGGAAACCGGAGAGTAGAGTAGAGCCCTAACTGGGTTCCGTAAGGATTAAATCGAAGCGCCCGACACGATGATGGTTTCCACGACCGGAGTGATGATATAGTCAGGCTTATACTGAAAGGTATAGGGTTTTGCAGGGAAAGGAACTGCGGTAAAGAATCAGTTATTGATTGATGCTAAGATTTTGGATGTGGATTATCTTAAGACATTATTTGCTACTATGTCGTTACGTAAGGGTGGAAAGAAGTACGATTTTAGAAAGTCAGAGGATGTTGCGGAGTTACATGGTCTGATAGACTCTAAGGGTTGGAAGGATAAGACTACTACTTGGTTTGTAGATAGTCTAAAACAGACGGGTAGATTGCCTAATGTTATTCTTGATACTACGGGTAAGAGTAAGGTTGAGGCGAACGCGGCTAAATTTAAAGAGTTAGGGTACAAGGTTTCGGTCGTATGGGTTTTGACGAATCGACAGTGGGCGATGTTTCGAAACTTGATTCGGGATCGGGTTGTACCTCAGGATATTTTCCATGAGATACATGATGACGTAAAGAAAAACATGAAAAACGTTCTTCAGACGGGTGCGAGAGATATTGATGAATTCTGGTTAATTTGGTCTGGGGAAAAGGGAGACGTTGTATTTAGTGAACTTCCTAAGTCAGCACGTGGACTAAAAGGGACTACAATGAAGTTAGTAAAGAAGGGTAATAGTTTTGTATTATCTGATCGGGATAAAGAACTGATCGGTGATTTAATGACTGCGGTAGATGATTTTCTTGGACCGGATGCTGAGACTGAGGGGAAAGGAAACTACAAGTCGTTTGACGATTTTAGTAAGGACATGTCTAAGAGTGTAGAACTTGTTCAGAAGGATCAGACTGAGGAAGAAAAAAAGAAGAATCTGACTAGCTGGAGACCTAATTTTAAGGATAAGAATTTTAAAATTAGTGGGTATGCTACGGAGTCTGTTGATACGACAGAAGATACGGTAGATGAGTCAAATATTATGGGGGATCCGGTTGTGCCGGGAGAAGGAGACCCTAAGCCTTCGTATAATGAGAGGTATGATGGGAATGACTTCTTAGATTATCTCATTGAGGATTTTGTGAAGTTTTCTGAGAGGTTTACGTATCGAGAAGAGGCGTTTGATAAGATTGAGAACTTTATTCAGGAGTTCTATCGTGGAAATAACGAAGAAATATTTCGATCTCGGGTACGTGCTAATAGAAAACATATAGTGGAGGCTGTTTCAGAAGAAATAGTAACTATATCACTAGAAAAAATAAACAAGCTTAGTTTCTTTAGGTAATAATAGGTCTATGTGGTTATTAAACTATGTAGTATGAGGACGTGAAATAAAGCAGGGTCGTAGTAGTATGTTTTATGACCCTGTTTTTATTTTGGGTTTACAGGGTTTTTCTGGGTATTTTCCGTATATAAAATAGACGGATACGATCAGTTAGTTAGGGGGAGATAGAGTGGTAGCTAAGAAAATGAGTTTAACTGACAAGGTTGATAGTCTGGGGAAGAAGTATAAGTCGATTGATTCTCCGGAGTTTATTAAATCTGGGTCTATTGTACTGGACGCTTTATTGGGTGGGGGTATACCGAGAGGGTGTTTCATTCTCTGGTCGAGTCAGACTGGTATAGGTAAGTCTACAGGGTCTCTTTATGTGTGTAAGTCATACTGTGTTCAGGGGTTGAAGGCGTTATACTTAGATTTTGAGGGTGGAGTAAATGAGAATCAGTTGAGGGGTATTGGATTAGACAAGCACAAATATCATAAAGATACTAACCCTAATGGGAAATTTTTTATCTATCGGGTGACTACGTTTGTGGATGCGGAGACATTTCTAGATGATTTACTGGGTGAGGTGGATTTGATTGTTTTTGATTCGGTAACTGCTATGTTACCGGCTAAGTTACAGGATAAGTCTGTAGAGGATATTCAGCCGGGAGTACAGTCCCGTCTTATGTCCAACTTATTACAGAAGTACAAAGCGGCGAGTATTGATCGGGGAACGTCTTGGATTATGATTAATCAGATGAGGACAAAGATTAGTTTTAATTCTCCGTCAAAGGATGCTGAGGCGGGTGGTAATGCACTTAAGTTTTATGCTGATTACAGGATACTTATGAAAAAAGCATACCCTAATGGTACGTTGGAGAAGGGAGAGGAGACAATTAAAGGTTCGGTTAAGATTCCGTATGGGGCGGTTAATGAGGTATGGTGTGAAAAATCTCGGTATACGAGACCTTTTGTTCCTTTAAGTTTGGCGGTTATCTTTGGGAAAGGTATTAGTAATATCTACTCATATAAGGAGTTTTTGGAGAGTAAGGGTGTTGTTTCTAAGAATGGGTCTTGGTATTCTATTGACATTGATGGTAAGGAGTATAAGTGTCAGGGTGAGCAGGGTATGTTGGAGTGGATCGGGAAGAGTAAAAAGATAGTGGTAGACTATATTAATTCTTGTGGTGGGTACTCGTTAATCATGGGTAACAAAGAAGAAGTGGAGTCGATTGATAGTCCGTCCTCAGAAGAAGAGGAGAGTTACGATTACACAGAGGATAGTTCTGGTGGAGACAGTACGGAATCGGGTACAGATAAAAACTAGATTACTTTGAGACAGGGTTTCGTGATCCTGTCTTTTGTTTTTTCCGTATATAGAGATGGGAGGTGGTGGGGGTTATGGAACTAGGGATCTATATACCGGTCTGGGTTCTCTGGTTGATTGGGGTTCCGTTGGGTATTATCATCATTTTTCTAGCGGTTATAGGGTTTATTCTTTTGAGGGAGATTGTAAAGATTACGTGGTAGGAGGGATAGAGTTGTCTGATAATAATTTTAAGATTCGGATTCGTGATTTTCAGTCGTTAGAGGATGCGAAGGTGGATCTGGTTGATGGGTTGAACGTGGTTGTGGGTGGTTCGAATGAGGGGAAGTCTGCGATATTTCGAGCGATTACTGCGGCTTTATTTAATTCTGGGTCGGATGAGGATGTACGGGTTGGAAGTAGTGGTCAGTCTATTATAGGGATCGATAATGGGGAACACTCGTTTATTTTTCGCAGGGATGCGGAGAAGAAGAGTACAAAAACAGCGTATAAGATTGATGGTGGTAAGGAAGTAACAAAGGTTGGTCGGAATCAGTTGGAAGAGATTTCGGAGTTATTTAGAATTACAGATGTGAGGATGGCGAATAATGTTATGGAGAGGGTTAACTTCTGGGATCAGGGGAAGAACCCTTTCTTGATGGATCGTACTTCGGGTCAGTTGTACGAATTCTTATCTCTATCTTCGTGTGATAAGTATTTAGAGATACTTAAAATCATGAAGTCGGACATTAAGAAGTTATCTGTGGACAGTGTTTCTTTGACCGCTTCGATTGATACTCTCCAGTCGGTTAATAATGAAAAGGAAGAATTCATTACGAAAAATAAGGGGTTTAAGGACGTATATGAAAGGTCTGTTGTTCTTAACGAGCGGGTTAATGACTGTAATAGAGTAGAGACTTTGATTGACAGGATTGTGGGTCTTAAGGAAAAGGTGAGAGTAAAACAGGAAGAGTTGGATCAGGTTCAAAAAGAATTGGATCAGGTAGACTTGAAATCTGTTTCTACTAGGTACGATAAACTAGAGTCTCTATATTCTTCGTTTGTATCTGTGGGTAAGAGTATAGGAACGATCAAGAAAAAGAATAAGTCATTGGGTCTTGTTTTGGGTAGGTTGTCAGAGGTACGGAAAGAGAGTGATTTTTTATCAGGTGGTTTAGGGAAAATTTCTCCTGTAGTTATGGAGATTGAGTCGAAAAGTACCGTATATATCTCTGTACAGTCGTATGTAGCTAAGATGCAGAAACGGATACAGAAAAGGGACGAACTACAAGATGAACTAGATAGAAAATTGCAGAAGATTAATGGTATTGATTTGGTTGGTATTACTGGTAAGGTTACTACTGTAGAGAAAGAGATTGGAACTGTTGGTGAGCTTGGAACTTGTATACAGAGAGTAAAGAATCGTAAGAGTACTTTAGAAACAAAGACAGACGAGTTGGGGAGAGTGGAGAAAGAGTACAGAGATAAGGAAGAAGAGTTTAGTACCTTTAAGGAAGAGATTGGAGTATGTCCGTACTGTGAGTCGGATCTGAAAAAGAATAACCCCTAATTTTGAAGTTAGTGGTGTAGACTCTGGTCGGATTCAGTGTGAAGAACATAAGGGGTAGTGTATGTAACTGCCCCTTATGTGGGAGGAGTCGAGTACTGTCTTGTATAGTGGACATGCTGATTGTGAACATGTAATTGAGGTAGTATGGGTATGAGAGGGGTTGTAGTTGGTGGGAGTAAATCTAGGTCCGTTAAAGCTTTGTTATTCATGTAAGAAAGGAATTTCGGAACATTGGAAGTACTGCCCTAGTTGTGGATTTCGTGTCAAAAAACTATGTGAGTATTGTAGTACTGAGGTTTTATTGGGAGAGTATAGATTCTGTGTTGGTTGTGGTACAGAGGTCAGAGAGGTAAATATTTCTGGGGAAGAATCTTGGGAAATATGTACTCATGTAGTAGAGGTTGACAAAGAGTCGGGGAATCATCTGTTAGACGTGAAACATGGAAATGACTGTAACGGGTGTCTGGAGTTAGTGGAGACTTATGGTCCGCTTATTCATAAGTATCGGTGTGTGTCTTGTGGGGAAGAGTTTCATTTGCCGTATAAATACCCTATAAGGATGGGAGATGTATGAGAATATTGAGTAAGATTCGGTCTTGGTATCGAAGGGTTATCTTGGAGGAGATATCTCCTAGTGTTACGGTTCGGGTAGTGGATACTCGTGATCAGACTGAATTGGTTATTGGGAACTTGGATTGTCTTGTAGGTGTGTCTGAAAAAGATAGTAGTAATAAGGTCGTGTGTCTTAAGTCGTATCGGGAGTTTAAGGAACAGTTCGGGGAATCGGGTGATTCGGTGTTTGATAGTATGTTGAATTCTATCTTAAAAGAGGAGTAGGGGGGTGTCGATTTGTGGTACGGTTTAAGAAGAAAAAGAGTAGGTCATTGATTAAGAACGCGTGTACTTCGTTAATTGAACGGTTAAAGGACGAAGGGTTCATTGTTCAGTTGTACGAAAGTTATTCGAGTAATAGTGTGTATTTGAAACTGGATTACGGTGTCTCGAACAGTATTCGGATTAGTGATCATAGGGGTAAGGCGTATCTGGATTATCGGTTTAATCTACTAACGAGTGTGACGGAAAAATCTCGGGAGGTTTCGGAGAGAGGGTTCGTTAAGGACTTCTACCCTATCACGGATCTGGATGACTTGATGAAGGATATCGTAGAACATAGGAAAGAGAGATTGGACAAGTATGGTACGATTCGGTATCAGAAGTATATGGATAAGAATATAAAAGAGTACGATAAATTGCCGGGTTTTTGGAGTAAGAGTGTGGTGGTGTAGGGGGAGGTTACTTTCTGTGGATATGATGGATCAGTGTGATAGTTGTATCATGACAAAGGAGTGCCCGTATTATCAGTCGGCTGAAAATTTTATCAAATATTTATTGGAGTACAAAAAACCGGATAAGGTGAAGGTTAGTGTTGAGGTCTATATCACGGAATGTTATATGGATAAGATTTTGAAGTAGAATGGGAGGGGGATTTAATTTGAGTAAATTACCGTGTGGAATTATGTTTAAAACAGGTTTAGGGGAGTGCTGTTTGGATAATTGTCCGTATAGTAATATAAAGGATCTTAAGAAGGAGGATAAAATTCCTGCTATTGAGGTTTGTTATCAAAAGTGTAAGGAAAAGAAGTATCCGGAGTATGTGATGGAGTCGGGTCTCGTGAAGAAAGAATTACGGAGTTTGATTTCATGAGTGAAAAAAAGAATATCATTATCTTCAAATTTACGGGTAAAGTTTGGATGTTACGGGAATTTCTTAAGGATGGAGGGTTAATGACATTAAAAAATAAGCGGTAAGGGGATATGTAGATGTTTGGTAGGAAAGAAGAGTGGTCAGTTGACTGGTCTATCTGTTCGAATTGTGGATGGAGGAATAACCCTAACGATAACACGGGTACAGGATGTGTTTTAGGTAGTAAGAAACGTCCGGATAGTTGTGGGAGTTATGTGCAGGATATTATGTTGGCTGATCACTTAAAAAGATTACTGTTTAGTCAGGAAGAAAACTAATTAGATAGGGGTGTTATTTAATGAGTGAGAATATTAACGTATTAGAAAAGATGGAGTCAGTGAAGAAGAAGTTTAACGATCTACAGAAGATGGTTACAGATCTGAATAACCAGAAAATATCTTTGGAGTCAGAAGTCAAGACGGTGAATACGGATATTGACGAACAGTTAGCGGAGTTATTTAAGCTGACTGGGAAAGAGAACTTCGAAGAGTCGGTACAGTACTTTCATGGACTGAGAGACGAGTTGGTTGAGTCGGTTTCGGATATTGAGAAAGAGATTGATATGTTCTTACATTCAAGTGAGGTAAATGAGGGGGAGGACGTAGAAAAGGACGATGTATTCTTTAAGTAAGTGAGAAAGGGGAATCTATTATGATTGAGTTTCGAAGTGCGTTGGATCGGGTAATCTCGTTTCAATCGGTGATTGAGTCAGTGAAACGGGATTACTTGAAGAATAAAAAGGATATTGAGGATAAAACGAAGGACTTAGAGACGTTAAATGAATTGATTGTGAATACTCAGGCTGGTTATTCGTACTTAGAGACGTTAATTAATGAAGAGTCTACGAAGTTTATCAGTAAGATTCAGGATTTAATTAGTTATGGTATCTCTACGATTTTTTATGATAAAGATTACTCGTGTGAGATTTCTCTGGAGAATAATCAGGCGGTTATATGGATTATCGAAAAGAGAGAAGAGAACGGTCAGATTGTCACGATCAAGTCGGATATTAAGAAAAATGGGATGGGTATTCGTACGGTCGTGGGATGTATTCTTCAATTTTTCTTTATTCTTCATTATGAGGCGTATCCTGTTCTGTTTGTAGATGAAGGGTTTTCTGCTATCTCGAATAATCGGATGCCCTATTTTATGTCGTTCTTATTGGAGTTCTGTAAGACGAATGGTCTGAAGGTTTTATTGGTAACTCATGATCCGAGAATTGTGGAGTATGCGACTCAGGTGTATGAGGTGAAGGATCATAAGACTACGTTACTGGACGTAAGTACGGTCTCTATAGGTGGTTAATATTGTGAAGGTATATGATTGTATACCTTCTTTTGTTTCAGGGTGTAGGACGTACGCTGATGGTAAATTAGGGGGGGGTATTTATGTTGTGGAAGGTGATTGGGACTTGGTTGGTACTTATTACAGCTCTTACGATTATCAGTAGTAGTGGTGTTAGTTCGGCTGAGGGAGTTATTTTGTACTTTCTCATTCTACTAAGTTATCAGTTTGTACTTTCTCATTCTACTAAGTTATCAGTTTGTACTTTCTCATTCTACTAAGTTATCAGATGGATAGGGTGATGATACGTGGCTGATTTTTGCTGGGATTGTGCGGTTGAGGTTTGGGGCTGTAAGAATGAAGAGAATGACTTAAAGGATCACGAGAATTGTACGGTCGGTCATATGTTTTTTACAATTTGTGAGGGGTGTGGTGAAGGTTGGTTTGACCGTGATGGGAAACGGTTGGATATAGAGGGGAATGAGATCACACACCCTAGAGCGATTCAACATCCATTACATCCTTTATATGAGGGGAAGGAGTAGTACAGATGGGAGGTTTCTGTTTATGATTCATGGGAATGTGTCAGATGATATTTTTAAAGATATTGTAAGAGAGGTACGGAGAAGATCTGGTGTAGGTATGATGTATTGTAAGAAAGCTGTGTTGGCGGAAATGGGATATGATGTGGAAGAATTGATTAGAAGAGCGACTTTACGTGTTATGGAGACGGATACACATCCTCAGATATAAGAAGTAGATCATGATAGAGAAAGGAAGGAGTAGATACTATGATAATTAGTCATGAGGAATTTCTAAAGAGACAGTTGGAGTCTGATAGGTTAGAGTTACGGGAGTTAGAAGTTCAGAATCGAATACGGATTTCTGAGTTTGAGGCTAAAAGGAATATATTGTGGAAGAGACTTGATTCTATTGAGTCTCAGTTGCGGGATCATAAGGATAAGAAGAACGAAGTGTCTAAGGATACATAAACTAAGGGGGGGGGTTTTAAGGTAATGGAGGGGTGTTGGCTAGGTTTATTTGATGAGGACGGTCAGGAATTACTGTTGGGGAATTATAGAAGACAGATAATGTATATTGGGACTGCTGTGGATGAAAACGGTATAGGTGTACTTGAGAATGTAAATGATATGAGGTTTTCGTATAATGGGGAGAAACGTTCGATACATTATTTTAAGATTTTTGCTGGGGAGTTTGGAGATTGTCCAGTGAGTCCGATGTATGAGTTTGATAAGCCCGTTAACATTGTTTGTGGGGATACTGTACATATCGGGGCTGAAAGTATTAGAGTTATTTTGAGGGGGTCGGTATAGTGAGGGTTATACTGAAAACAGTGACGAAACCGGACAGGGTAAACTCGAATGGGTACATGATTACGGAAAAAGCACTTAGAGAGTCTATCTCAAATATGGATGAGTCTACTAGGAAGTCCGTATATTTAGGGTATAGTTATGACCCTGATAGGATTATGGAACCTGTTGGTATTGTAGAGGAGTATGATTTAGAGAAAGGAGAAGTGGTAGTAGACATTAATGAGTCAAAACTTCAGGATCTTGGTGACTTAAAAGGGTATGTTATAGGGGCTTCGTTTCTCGCTAAACCACCGTTAAGAGAAGACTCTGAGGTTATTGTGTTTGATGAGATAGAAATTGGGGGGTTTGGGATATTTCGAAAAACGGACGCTATTAAGTATATAGACTAGGGAGGAGTCGGTATAATGTCGTATCGGGTGGGTAGTAAGGTCAAGATAGTGAAAACTTTTGACCCTAGTTTTAAAAATAAGATTGGGATTGTTGGGGGTGTGAGTAACCAGTCGTTTCATGGGGTTTCGTATAAACTTAACATTGATGGTAAAAAAGGTTCGTGGGCGTGTGCTTGGTTACATGGTATGTTGAAGTTAATGGAAGACGTTGAGTATAAGGTTAGGGGAGATAGGGTTTTATTTGATCAGTGGAGACGGTTATCAGGTATCGTTGATAGTTTTGGTCATACTGTACAAAATGACAGTATTATAAGTGGTAAGGAGTTATCAGAGTTTGAATATGGTGTAGATACAGTAATTAAAGAGTTACAGGGTTTAAAGAATAGGACGATCAGACATGTAGAGATAGGTATTGTCAAGAGGATAGATTCACTTGAGGAGGATTCTAATTATGAATAGATACTATGTTTTTTCTTATGAACACTATTACCCTCTCGGAGGAATGACTGATTGTTGCGGGAGGTTTGAGACATTAGAAGAAGCGATTGCTTGTACTGATTCTCAAATAACTGATTACAGAGAAGTCTGGGATGTTGTAGAAGAAAAGTTAGTATATTCTAAGGATCATAAATAAAAAGAGTCGTTCGAGTACATAGACTAAAGAGGTTCTGGTGTCTGAGGTATTGAGTGAGGATAAGGAAATTACAGTTTCTCTATTCGATAAGAAGGAGCCGGAACATGGTAGGTTACTGGATACTATGGATATGATTAAGAAATATAGGATAGATATAGGGAGGGTATCAGATGAATAGGGAAGTTGCGAACACTCACTTTCCTTTATGGAAAGTGGAGATGAGAGAAAGTGTGTACGGTAGGGACTCGGGGATGTCGTATAGTGATCCGGAAAATGATATACGAAAGACTGCTATGATAGTGTACTACTCGAAGGAGTCAGTGGATAGTGACTGGAAAGAGGAGTACTCAGAACATATGGGTGAGTTTAGTTATGGTGCTCATCAGATGGTTATCACCCTAACGAGACTACAGGAGTTGTATCACTCGTTTCCGGATACGGAGAAACATTGTATGTTCGAACATGAGGGTCGAATGTTTAAGTTTGAGTATTGGTGTGACGATCAGAAGTGTCTGTGTGGAGAGTCGATTGATGGGGATTACTATGATGATTATAACGAAGACTGGTCGATTAAAGTGGATATGGTGAAGAGTTATGTATTTCCGTATGAGTATAATGAGTTGGTCGTTATGGGTCGGAATGTATATCTTAATCAGAAGAGAGTCGGTACATTAAAAGAGATTGCGGAGAAGTGTGGTTGTGAAGAATATCAGATCACGAATATGTACCCAGATTTTGTCCGGGAGAATCTTGGGGAAATGTTTCGTGAGGCTGATTCATATAAGACGTTATATTGTTCGGGTGGGTTTCGGAGATAGTAGAAAATAGTAACATAGTATAAAGATTTAAAGTAGCCTTCTCTTTAGGTTACTTTTCCCGTATATAGGACTATGGATTATAGTTTAGGAGAGAGATACTATGAGGGATTTTGAAAATGATCTAGCTTGGGTCGTTAATTCAGATTTCATGGAGTTGGGTAAGAAGAGACCGGATATAAAGGAATTGGTACAGGTAGCTGTTTATTCGCTTAAAAAGGCGTTGAAATATCAGAATCGGTTATGGGGTAATACTCAAGACGATACGGTTCTAGAGGACGTAAATTTAAAAGGTTATTCTGGAGTGTTACACTATGTTAAATATGTTCCGATTATTGATGCGTTTTGTGACTATGAGAGTATGAAGACGGTTCCTGTAAATTCTCATTATATTGGTAACAGACAGGATCTACAGGAGAACTTGGATTGGGTTAAGAACTATTTTAGGTCGTATCATAAGATAGAAGGATTGGATAAATTACTGGGTATTACGGTATACACCCTAGAGTGGGTGATAGACTATGAGAATTTAATTATGGAGAAGAATATGGAAGGTAGTGTTCTTATGGAGGATTGGTGACATATGAGGGATTGGAATAGTTCTTTTATGTCAGGAAAGAGAGTCTTTGCGGAATTACGGGGAAAAAGGATTCTGGTTTCTGAGTGTACTTTTACTGACAATAGTTGGGAATCTTCTGGGTATGGGTCTATAAAGAGAATGCCGGGTACTACGGTGGAAATATCAGGTTATGACGAAAATGATGTTTTCGTGAAAGAGGTTGTGAAAGAGTGGGAAGTGGTTTTTTCAGTAGAGAAGTCGGAAGAAGAAATCAATCAAGACTTGGGGTCATTAAGAGAAGTTTGGTAGGTTAGAAATGAGGTAGTCATGATGGATAACATAGAAAGGGTTTTCTTTGTGGAAGAAGACGATGAGATTACTGTATTTGATCAGTATATAGATGGATACGTTAGTTTGAAGGATTGTTTCAGAACGTGTTTTGACGGTGAGTTTCAGTATCTTATTATTTCAGGAGAAGAAGAAGAGATTCGGGATAGAGATAGTGGGACTATGGAAGAGGTGTGGTAATGGGAGAGGATCGGGATTGGAATAGACTGACAAAGATTAAGTCGTACGGTGATTATGACTTGACTATAGACACAGAGGAAACTGACAGTGACTCTGAGATACAACAGGTGAATTTAACTCTTATTCTTAATTCTTTACATGGAGGTCAGATAAGGACAGAAGAGGAGAGGGGTTCTCTTGACGAAGAGTGGTAACTAATTTAGGGAGGGTCGTACATATGGAAATGACGGAAAAGATTAAAGAGAGGTTTTGTAAGAATTACGGGTTTCCGATTAAAATATTTCGGGAGCCGATTTTTACTTCACGTCTGAAGTTATACGACAGTCATTTTGGGACGTTAGAGAAGTGGGATCAGTTTGTCTCAGAGGTCTCGAAGTTTGGTTCTGAAAAGAGTTATATGGATGCGTATGGGGATTTGAAGGAACGGGTTATCTCAGATATTAAGGGTACAGAGGGGTATCGGGAATTCAATGAGTGTGATATGAATTGGTTTCCGGTAAAGAAGTGTAATATCAGTTCGGGGTCACTATTCAATCATAGTAATATCAATTCGGGGTTCATTAGTTTTGATCTGGTAAAGGGTTGTTATACCGCTTTGAAGTACTTTGACTCTAGTATTGTGGGTAACTCAGAGACATATGAAGAGTTTATCAGTCGGTATACAGATGTTCAACATTTTATTGAGTCGAAGTATATTAGACAGGTTATTTTTGGTAACTGTAATCCGAGAAGGCAGACTACGATTGAAAAACATATGATGAGTTTTGTATTGGAAGAGGTATTAAAGGTTCTTCGGCTGGAAGACATTCGGATTTTTACGTGTGATGAAGTTATTACGTATAATAAGTTAGAGGATACTGTTATCTCAAAAATTGTATCAAAAATGAAACAGGAACATGGGTTTGACGTACGTGTGGAACGATTTATTGTGGGGTATTTGCCGGATGTGGATGGGTATCTGAAGATATTTCCGGGTACTCCTCATAGAAGAGAGTTTAAGTGTGTTAATTCACTATTCATGCCGATATTACTGAGGTATTGGTACGGAGAGGGGGTTCGGGAAGAAGATTTAATGTTTTTACATGATGGGTTGTTGAGTAAGTTAGTCGAGTATCCGAAGAGGTTTAGTGAAGGTGGAATAGATAGGATAGATAGGATGGTATAGAGACGTGTGAGTGGGTGTTATTTCACATTCATACATTAAAAGGAAATAAGACAGTAAAATAGGGAGGGGTATTCATGATTAATTGGAGACAGGTACTTACGTTATTTTGGACTGCTGTGGCTACGGGGGTCTTAGGAGGTTTACTACTTACTAGGGGACTTGGGTCGGAAATTTCTCTGGGGGTATCGGCTTTTCTGTTGTCTTCTTTTGTTTGTGGGGTTATCTTGATTATCGGTATGTCTTCGGACATATGGGAAGGGATGATAAAAAATGAATAAGGAACAGTTGGATTCTTCTAGGGTTGTAGAGGTCGATGTTAATGGTACAATGTATCAGGTTTTCATAGGGAGTTGTGTTGATGAAGAAGACGCGGTTAATCAGGCGTTGACACATTTGAAGGATACTATGGTGATTCGGTTTGGGAGTATTACAGTGGTTCGAAAAGTAAGAAATGCGTTTAGGGAGGGGAATATGGAAAATGAGTGAAATTAGAGGGATTGTGATTGTAACAAATACGGAGAACATTAAGTATGTGGTAGGTGAGAATGGGGTTTCTTCTATTAAAGATTTATCTGTAGAGTTTGAAGATGCTATTTACTCGATTTATGAGGTGTATCAGGTAGCTCGGGACTTGGACTCGGATACAGTGTACGATGAGTTGATGGTTCGAATTGAGAATTCTCCGGTTGTAGTAGAGTATAAATAGAGGGGGTAGAGGTATGAGATCGACAGGAATTGTAAGACGGATTGATGATTTAGGTAGAATTGTTATCCCTAAAGAGATACGAAAAGTGTTCAAGATTCGGGAGGGAGATGCGATTTCTATTCATGTTAATGAGGATTCTATTATTTTGAGAAAAGAGGGTACAAGCTGTGCTGTTTGCGGGTTACAGGGAGATGAATTAGATAAATTGGAGAGAGTGGAGATTGGGTTTGAGGATACTTTTCTGTGTAAGGGATGTGAGAAAGAACTAAAAAAACACTTCGAAACAAAGTAAGACCTTCATTTGAAGGTCTTTTTTTCATTACGGTATTGACTTGTATAGTTTTGTATGGTATACTTAAACTGTGGTCAGGTGATACTAACGTTAGAGAGGGGACTTAAAATGACACGTATAGAGAGTTTACGGGTTGAATTGGAAGGTGCTGTTAAAAGAGCGGATGATCGTCATGAGAAGGTTGTTGGAGGGGATCTGGAACTGAGTGGTTGTTTCGTATCTGCTCATTGTGCGACTTTGAGTATAGAGTTACTACGGACGAAGATTGAAATCTTGGAGAATGGTGGGTTGTCTGAGTTTGAGGTGTTACTGAATCTTGATGGGACGATTGCTTCTGATAACTTGTGTAAGACTCGGTTTGGGTATGCGTATCGGGTGGTAGATAGATTTGGAGAGGTTAAGTGGGTAAATCCTGGTGTTAAAGAAAAGACTTTGGAGAAGAAAGGGTACAGACTTGGGTACGTTGAAAAGCCTGCTTGGGCATACATTACTGGGAGTGGGAAGGGATTAGCTGGTGTTGGTTCTGCGTATGTTGAGGTATTTCCGTCTGATACCAATTACGCGTTAGAGTAGGGGAGAGGTTTTGGATGGGTTGAGACGTTTCTAAATTGAAGATGGAAAAATCGGAGGGGGATTTTCAATGAAGAAGTATCTTGTTGAGGTTTTTGCGGCGGATTCTAGTTTTGATGAGTTTAGGGAGTATAGTGTGAAGTGTAGTGACTTGGAAAAAGCCCATTCGTTTCAGGAGAACTATGAGGACAGTGTTCCGGAGGGTATGACAGTTACTCACAGTAAGGTGATTGTGGTTGTTACATGTGATTGTGGTGAAGAGGTCGAATGTCGTAACTTCACGAATACATGTGAATGTGGTCTGGATTTCAATTTCTCGGGTCAGGAACTTGCCCCTAGAAGTCAGTGGGGTGAGGAGACAGGGGAACATTGGTCAGATATTTGGAGACCGGTCTGATGGTCGGTCTCTTTTTTCCGTATAGGTAGGTGTAGGAGATATGTTAGGGGGGGGGACGATATGTATTTCAGAGACGAGTATAATTTTCTATCCAACTTCTACCCTAGTGAGGTATGTATTTGTGGGTACGTATTTCCTACAGTAGAAAATGCGTATCAGTGTTCAAAGACAAAAGATAAGTCTTTATGGTATCAGTTTCGGAGTTCTACTCCGGGTCACTGTAAGAGATTGGGTCGTAAGTTGGTTTTAAGGGAAGATTGGGAAGAAGTAAAAGAGGACATTATGTATCTTCTTTTGAAACAGAAATTTGGTAATGAAAAATTAAGGGATCTATTACTTAAAACAGGAGACATAGAAATTGTTGAAGATAATTATTGGGGAGATACATACTGGGGTCAGTGTAATGGGGTAGGGGAGAATAGACTGGGTAAGTTGTTAATGAGAGTTAGGAAGGAGTTACGGTGAGGGAATATCTAAGGAGTATCTGGAGTAAGGAGATTTTTGGTCTTGTTATTTTACAGGTGTTGACTACTATCACGGTTTACTTACTTTATCGTGACTATCTGACTGCGGAACAGTGTTTTAATATCACTTTACTGGTGGTTATATGTATGGTGATTTACTCGGCTACTGGATTCATGATTTGGGTGGGTTTTACGTTACTAGGTAGGAAATTGAGAGGGAGGTAATAGGTATGAGAACATTAATTTATTATCGTATGTGGGGTCAGATTGAAGAGCAGGATTATCCGGAGGTAGGGAATATCTTCACTTGTCTTGATCCCTATGAAAGGTTGGGAGAGAGGACTTGGATTGTAATGCGGAAAGAGAAAGGTCATGAGGCGACTCTGTTAGGTGTGTTTTGGGAGGAGAAGGATGCGGTTATATTTGCTCAGGCTCGGGCATATTTAGATTTAGATAGGGACACGAGTGATACAGACTTAAACTGAGAGGGGAGAAAGAGAAGTGGATAGAGAAAAGATTTCGGAAAGTACTCAGTTTGAGAAGGGAAAGAAGTATAAGTTTGAAAAGGTAGCCGCTAGGGCGTGGTTGAGTAGTCTTGTTATGGTTCGGGACTATCTTGAGGATACATGGAAAAAAGATCAGTATAATAAAGAGGCGTTCCAGTTAAATGAGGATATGGATAGATTGGAAAAAGTAGGTATTCTTTCTGGGGATTCTGTCTTGATTATATTGAAACACAAAAAAGATGCGATTAAATGGGCGTCTCGTATTTCGTGGGAAGTTTCTCCGTATATAAATTAGAGAGGGGTTGAGACTTTGGAAGTCATTCAGATTGAGATGAAAGAGACGGAGGGTTTTGGATTTCTTGGAGATATACATGCGGATTCTGCTCAGCCAACGAGTCGGATTGATGATTACTCGTCTACGGTCTTAAAGAAGTTAGTGAGTGTTCGGGATATCTGTGTTGAGAATAACGTAACTCATTTGATGTTATTGGGTGATGTATTTAATAAAATCGCGATGCCGAATGAGTTAATCAATAAGGTAGGTAAGACGTTTCAGTCGTTTAAGGAGAAGGGTATTGAGGTCTATTCTATCGTAGGGAATCATGACTTGTCTCGGAATACGATTGATACTCTTGAGAAGTCTCCGTTATCTATTCTCTTTAATTTTGGTGTGATTAAACATATTCATGTGGGTAGACGGATTGTGATTAACAAAAAGACATTGATTACGGGTCTGGATTATACAGATGAATTAGTGAGGGGAAATAGTAAGGCGTCTGTGAACATTCTTTGTGCTCATAGGTTTTATCAGAACGATCATGATGAGGCGAATATTAGTTTTGAGGATGTATCGGATTTGGGTTATGACTCGATTGTACTAGGTCACGATCATGTACAATACCCTATTGTAAGAGAGGGTCGTACGGATATTGTGAGACCGGGTTCGTTGACTCGGGGTACGTCTCATGACTATAACTTCTTTCAGACTCCTCGATTTTATGCTTTATTTAACGTGAATTACTATCACAGGGATAACTGGGAGACGTATGATATTCCGTGTATGGATGCGGATAAGATTATGAGTAGTCATGCGAAGAACCAGAAAAAGGTTAAAAAAGACTTATCGAGTATTATGTCGGACTTGGTGAGTCGGATATCTATGGAGTCTGGTAAAAAGTCGGATTCTATCTATGACAGTGTGAAGAATGATGAAGGGTTAGACCCTAAAGTGAAGAATCTCTTACTCAGGTACTTCAAAGAATCATTTATCTCGTAGACACTCTTAGCTTGGAGTGTCTTTTCTTTTCTCCGTATATAGAGGTGGGAGGTGTTGAGGTGTTGAGGTGTTAGATTGGGGTCCGGTATTGTACGGTGCATTTCTGGTTTTGTGTATAGTACTCTTACTAGTAGTGATACAAGTTTTTTTAGTAGTGGGGAGTTGGAGATTTCACTTTGAGGCGGTGAATAACAACTCGGAGAAGTCTGGTCGGGGTACGTTTGAGATATTTATAAGGGAGTTTGAGAGTAGAGAATGGAAAGTCAAAAACAGATACTCCAATTCTTTTTTTGGGGAGGATTATCCGCTATCACAGGTTCACGCTTCGATTTTTATGTTTGATGGGGTCGGTATGACTTTTGGGTTTTTTGATTACTTGAGAGTAGAGAGGTTTCTTAAAGAGAGATGGAAAGAGGAAACTAAAGATGGTCCCGTACAAATTCGTAATTATGAGTGGTAAATGAGAACATAAATTAGGAAGGGGTTTTCGGGTATGGACTATAATGAATATATTTGTGATGTAGGGTTACGGATTGGGAATCTAGAGTCTACGTTGAGAGGTCTTGAAGATAAAAAGAAACGTGTCTTAGAGGATTTAGAAGATAGTGTTAAGGAACGTAGTTATCTTAAAAGAGTGATGGAAGTATCAAAGAATATAGACTCGTTTTATCAGTGGAGTAGAGAAGTTCGGTACGGTGGGTCAGTGTATTACTTGTATAAAGCGGTTGAGTATGACTTTTCTGTTTTGATCTCTGAGAGAACAGATCTGAAGAGGTGGAAGTGGGAAGTGAAAGTATTCGCTCGTAAGTTTACTTTCGATGGTAGACTCAATCGTGGATATATAGACTATGAGTACGGTAGTCGGAAGTATCGTAAATGGGAAGAGAATAGTAAGGGTGAGTATCAGTGGACTGATATTGAGGGTGGAGTAAAACTCAGAGATAAATTTACGTGTATTGAAGATGCGAAGAAGTTTGCGTTTGATTGGATGATTCGTTTAGAGGACGATCATAAGGAAGAGTTATTAGAGGAGAAGGGTCTGGTCGGGTTCTTTAGACAAGAGGACTTTGATTATACTACGGTACTAGGATAGAGTATACATTTAATGGTCTATTTAGGTAAGTTAGGAGGGTTCCGTATGAATATTAGAGGTCTTTTATTGAAACTCTGGGATGGTCTATTGGATTTTGCGGGTAGGTGGTCTCCTCTTATACTTGGGGTTCTAGTTGGAGGGTTTGTGGGTTGGATTATGGGGATAATTCTGTTTTCTATAATATAGATAAAATTAGAAGAGGGTAGGTTGAGAGTTTATGAAACCGAATATTGATCGTGTGTTTGAAGAGGTTAGAGAGAATCAGAAGATATTGGAGTCGTGTTCTGATCATGATTTTTCGATTGATTTGAATCCGGATAAGGTAATAGATAAGAAATATCGTTGCTCTCGTTGTGGTGGGGTGCTTGGTGGTATTTCTCGTATGTGGTATTTGAAGGGGAGAGAACATGAAAGAAAAGCTTGATCTTCTCTGTGTTGAATGTGGAAAGGTTATGAAGGATAACGGGACGTATTTTCCGGTTTGTGACTGTCTGTTGGATAAAATGGTCAAGGAAATTTCTGATTGTGTTGATAAAGAGATTGTTGAGGGGACTCTGGACTACTTCAAAGAGAGATGCTCGATTGGTCTAGGGGTTCCGAAAGAATATTTAGACTCTACACGTAAGAAGGATTGAACTAGAATTTGGTTGGGAGGGTACTGAGCATATGGATGGTAAGTACATTGTTTGGGCGAGAGGGGATATGGATTCTTCGGATATAATTATACGGAGAAACACCCTAAGAGAGTGTATTGATGAGGTTGATTGGTTAGTGAGTAGGGGGATTGATAGAAAGGTAATTTGTATTGTAGAAGAATTAGTCGATTTTGGAGAAGAGGGTTAGGGTGGGTACAGTAGAAAGAGACATAAAAACATTGATTGAATTCTTCTCTGATCAGGTAGAAGATGGGGATATACTTTTGTACAGTAATGGAGTTTTAGCTACAAAGGGATGTAATGGAGATTATGGGTGTTGTTCGAAGGTAGTTGACATAGAGGGTATTTTATCGGTGTTGCAGGAATTTATAGAGGGTTAATATCATAATAGGGGGTACAGTTATTTGACATGTATTGCGGGTATTGTCAAAGATGGAGTTGTTTGGATCGGTGGAGATAGTTGTGGGTCTAATACTAGACTTAATACGATCAGAAGAGATGGGAAAGTGTTTGAAACTGGGGAATTTATTATAGGATATACTAGTTCATATCGTATGGGTCAGTTATTACAGTATTCATTCCATGTTCCTAAACAGAGATTAGAGGAGTCGGACTATCAGTATATGACTACTCGATTCATTGATAGTGTAAGAGACTGTTTTAAAGCTGGTGGGTATATGAGGGTCAATAACAGTGAAGAGTCTGGTGGTAAGTTCTTAGTAGGGTATCGGGGGAATCTTTATGAAGTAGACAGTGATTATCAAGTGGGTATACCGGATTGTGGATATTCGGCGGTTGGATCGGGTGATGAGGTTGCTCTTGGTTCACTTTATAGTTCTGATGGAGAGGGGAGAAGTCCTCGGGAGAGAATTATTCTTGCGTTAGAGGCGGCGGAATATCTTACACCCTATGTAAAGGCTCCTTTTCATGTGATGTGTAGTGGTGAAGAAGAGGAGGAAGAACGGGAGGTAGGGTGATGGATGATATCAAACAAGTAATCGTAGTTCGTAAGGACTTAAATATGAGGAAGGGTAAGATGATTGCTCAGGGGGCACATGCTTCTTTGATGGTTTTAACAGATAGAGTAGGTGTTGGGGACTGGTTAGGGTCTGAGGTCGGTATGATATCAACCGAAAGTCTACCCTATATGATGGAGTGGATTCAGGGGTTATGTAAGAAGGTAGTTGTGAGTGTAGACAGTGAAGAGGAATTGTTCATTGTTTATCGTAGAGCGTGTAACAACGCCCTACCGTGTTCTATAGTTCAAGATATGGGTTTGACGGAGTTTAAGGAGCCTACATATACTGCGGTTGCGGTTGGACCTCATTTGAGTTCGAAGATTGATAAGATAACGGGAGATCTGAAGTTGTTATAGGATGTGGTATTACTTTGAGAAAAAATCAAAGACTGTTTCAGTCTATTTTTTCTAGGACTGGGTGGTTTACGGAAGAGGATGTACTAGAGGATACGGGTTGGACTTTAAAAGAAGTTCGGAGGGGCTTAGCTCGTTTGAGGGAGAATGGGTTAATTATTCAGAGGGGTTCTTATTATAAACTAAGTATAGAAAATGGTGTTAGGGTTATTAGAGAGGAGAATTGGTTGATGGATGAAATAAGACATTTTATTTTATTTGCGAAGGGTAGATACGGACATTATAGTCGATCTGAGGATTGGCAGTTAGAGAAGTGTCTGAAGAAAATTATGGGTAAGGTTTTTGGGTTAGAAAATATTGATAGTATTCTAGAGGAGGATATATTCTCAGCCCTTTGTAGTACGTGTGAGGAAGTAGGGTTAGACGGGTATCGAATTCTGAGAAACTTGATAGGTTCGAATTCTGGTGTTTGGAAGTGGGATGACGTATTTAGGACTATATTAAGTGAGTTAGGGATGGTAAAGGTCAAAGAACTTCAAGAGGATGAATCGTATAAGGTGATTATTGATTTAGGTGAAATTGATCAATCTCTGAAAGACAGAATTTCTCCGTATGTAACAGTGAGATAATATAGAGAGGGGTATGGTTCATTATGGGAGATAGTAAAGATACAGTATCGTATGAGTCTTATATGAGAAGTGACTGGGTTCGAATGATAGTGGGTCATTTTTTAGATTCTCGGGAGGATATTTTTAGTGATTATTTTAAGATGATTCATGATAGTGGTGGAAAGGAAGTTCCTATATCTCTTACAATAGCGGGGAACGAAGTAGATCCTGTAGAGTTTTTTGAGGGTTTGGGGAAAGATTTATCGGAGTACATTGAGGAGAGAGCGAAGGAAATAATTAAGGAGAAGTTCTCTGAGATAATGTATTCGGCTACTTCGATAAGTAATAAGGTCAATGAGATTATTGAGTCTGTTGATTCTATTAGTATCAGAAGGAATTACTAGGGTAGTAGGGGTGGTTACGTGGATTTTGATGGGTATGGGATAGATGAGTTGACTCCGGTAGAGGAACATAGAGGTATTTTATATAAAAGGGACGATTTATACGTCCCTTTTCATGATGTTCCTCTTTCTGGTGGTAAGGTGAGACAATCTCTTTGCTTACTACGAGATAACTATGAGTATATTCGGGATGAGTGTGAGGGGACTGTGATTACTGCGACTTCTGTGAAGTCTCCTCAGGGGATTATCGTGTCGAGAGCGGCAAAGGAGTTCGGGTTTCGTTCGATTTTGGTTGTGGGTGCGACTAAGGAGAAAACACTATCTCAGAATGTGATGATGAATCGTGCGTTATCGTTTGGGTGTGAAATTGATTCGGAGGCGAAGATGGGGTATGAGAACGTTTTAATGAGTCGGATTGATTCTATATGTAAGTATCATAACTACTTCGTTATTAAGTTTGGGATTAATCTCTACAATAATACGCGAGCGATTGTGGACTCTATCTCGAATCAGGTACAGAATATACCGGATGATTTAGACTTATTGGTCGTTAATATTGGTAGTGGTATTACATTTGGAGGAATTTTAAGAGGTCTGACTAAGTACAATAAACACCCTAAAAAGGTCATTGGTATTCAGATTGCGGGGTATGACAGACGGAATACGATCAATCAGATTGCTGGTGACTACTATTGTGACTACGAATATATTCAGGATAAGACATATCCGTATTCGAGAATGTTGAAGGTCATGTTTAGTGATAAGGAGTATCTTGATCCGATTTATGAAAGTAAGGCGTATAACTACATGATGAAGAATTTAGACACGGAGAATAACAAGACGTTATTCTGGATTGTGGGGAATAGTATGTTTGTGAGGTAGGGTATTAAATATCATAGGAGGGTAGGTATGAATAAGGTAATTAAGTTCCCTGAAGTGGACATATCTAATGCGAAGACACATTCAAAACCGGGTAAGTTGTATAGATTAGGGTTTTTTGGTGTTCGTGAGATTGAGTCTATAGAGGACGATGAAAATTCGGTATATTATATGTTAGATCAATGGATGTTTGATACTGTGAATCAGGATCGGAAACGAGATTCTGAGGTGGAGACTGTTACTATGACGATTTCCTATGATCCTGGTGATGATTATGAAGAGTAGACTGGGGGATGTAGTTTCTATGAACTTAGCTTTCAGAGTGAGGTAGGGTGAGTTAGAGAAATGAAGAAGTTTTTCTTGTTTTCTATACTGATGATTATACTTGTATTTATGCTTTATGACATTTGGACTTTTTTATTCTCGGGTAGTTTAGATCCGTTCTGGTTGAAGGTAGTATATATGTTATCACAAATCTTTGTTGTGTATTCGGTAGTTATTAGTATGAAGATGTTTGTGTTTGGGTGTGAGTTGAAACGGTGGTGGGTTCTGTACTACTAGACTAATTGGGGAAGGTGAGATAGTCTTGACTGAAAAAGAACCAACAAAATTAGGTAAAGCTATTTTACGTGGAGGGAAGTTAGTCGGTACTCGGGTCAAGAGAAGACAGGATCGTTGTATTTGTGGATGTACTCGTAACTATCGTAGGAGAAACGGTAACATAGGATGTAGACCGGACTTGAGAGAAGTTCACAGAGAGAGGAAACGAGCTAAGATTTTACTTAAATCTGGTAGGTATGAATTAGTGATGAATAAACCACTTTATTTCTAGAGTCTCGTGTTTTTTGGGACTCTTTTTCCGTATATAGTGGTATAGAGAGTTAAATTTAGAGAGGGGTTGTTTTGATGTGTAGGAGTTAAATATGAAGATTTAAGTTCAAAGAGTTAAACTTAGAAAGGCGGATTACAGTGAAGACATTTAGATTTCATTGGTTAGACGGTAAAGTCGATGAAGGTAAAGGGTATGATGTGTCTCACGCTCTTAGCCGATTAGGGTATGGGGGAGGGGCTTTGCGTGCGTTGGATTACTATGAAGAAGTAAAGGAGAAAAATAATGGAATTCGAGAAGAGGAATCTGAGTAGATTTACTGTTGGGAACGTGGAGTGTACTATCTTAGGTTGTGGTGGTGTTTGGGGAGATTATGTTGTAGTCACTTGTGAATATAGGGTTCTTTCGGGTGTGCATGAGTGGGACAATATCAATATTGCTCATACGATTAACTATCACAGGATCGTCAGAAACCCTAACTTTTTAGAGAGATTGTTTGGTATTACATACGAGAAAAAGACTGATCGGGCGGTTCGGTTTATGGAAAACTGGTTACGGAGTAATATGTCTAGGGAGTTGGAAGTGAGGAGTTTATTGGAAACTAAGGAGTGTAACAGTGGAGTATAAGAGATGGAGAAAGATCTTCGGGAAGAAGGGTCAGAACAATCGGAAGAAGTATCGTGACTTGAGGGCGGTAATGTTCTCGGAAAGACGTATGAGGGAGTTGAGGGTTAAGGTGAGGACGTTATGTACGGAGGAAGAGTTGAAGAGAGGGTTTTATCCCGCTGAATGTAAGGAGTGTGGGTGGAAGGGTTGTAGTTCGTCTCTTGGTAGTTATACGAGTTATTTTAATGAAGTAGACGTGTGGTGTCCGGAGTGTGAGTCGGACGATATTGAGATATGTGATAACGTGGTAGAGGATGGTTAGAGTATGAGTTCAGAAAAAAGTAGAAAGATTCATGAGTACAGAGGGTTCAAGATTGAGAATCATCCGTATAAAAGTGAGCCGAGATGGTTTATCTATACACTAGATATGGTTCGGGTGGAGAAAGTGTACCCTAAAGGGTCACTGAGGGAATGTAAGGAGTTTATTGACTGTATGTTGGATGGTGAACAGAGTGAGTAGTGTACTTTTTCGTAAAAGTAGGAGGATATTGATGGTAATCTGTTATATGCCGAGATACTTCTGGGGAAACGTACTACTATCTCTAAGTGAGTTTTTCTATCATTGTGAGGCGTGGTCGTACCGTATAGGTCATGGGATGTTAGAGACATTTGATACGGGTAAGAAACGGAAGATAAATCTAACACGGTGGAATGGGGAAAGGTGGGAGTAGAATGGGGAAGGTGTGTAGAGCTAGGGGTACGGTGGAAATTGATCTTGAGTGTCTAAATAAACAAATAGATGGGTTTGAGAAGATCGAGAAACGGGATGAGATGGACGAAGGTATGTTACAGATGGCGTATTTTGCTAGGGGACTCTTACTGACAGGGAAGGAGTCTTGGGGTAAGGGGGAAGATGATGCTTGTAGATAGGTCAAGGTTTTGTGGTCAGTGTGGGTATTTATCTCCTAATGAAAAAGATCAGACAAGCCGGAAAGAAATTCACCTATGTGAGAAGTATGGGGTTAGAGTATATCACTTAGTTGTATATCATCCGGAAATAGTACGATGTGAGGAGTGTAGGAGAAATGAAGGTCAGACTTCTGGATAGTATGTGGGCTAGAGAGGGGACGATTGTTGAGGTTGAAAAAAGGGAAGATGGATGGTTGGTGTTTCGGACTCAGAAGGGGAAGAAGTTTGGTATAGTACAATTAAACCCTATTTATGAGGGAACTACATTTGAGATAGTATAGAAAGGAGATAGGTAGATGAGAGAGAAGATTGATTTTCAGACTGTGGGTTTGGGTGAGGCTATGGCTATTATGTCTGAGGGGAATCCGGGTGCCGGGTCTGTGTTGACAAGTATTTTTGCAAAGTATCAGATGGGGATAGGGGTATTCTTAGAGATTTTGGATGACATGAACATTCGGGGGACTCAGATCTGGGTAGGGTACAAGGATTACTGTTGTCAAAACTTGGACAAGTTCGTTTTTTCTGTTTTAGCTCGGGATCCGGGTATTGTGGACTGTATTAACGAAGAGGGTCGGATGGGGAATCATACGGAGATTGCGGTTACGAACAGTTTCTATTCTAGATAGGGGAGTTTATATATGAAGGTAGATAAAAAACTGTGGACTAGGGCGAGAAAGATTGTACGAGAACAGTACTCGTATAATGAGTATGACGAGGTGTTTGAGTCTTTGGTGAGGGACATATACACTATATTGGGAGGGACATTCAGGGAGGATAAATAACTTGGGGAGGTCTTTCTTTGGCGAAACTATACTTTCGGTACTCTACTATGAACGCGGGTAAGTCGGTTGAGATTTTAAAAATCGCTCATAATTATGAAGAGAGGGGGAAGTTCGTAGTGGTACTTGCCCCTAGTATTGATGATCGGTATGGTATTGGTAAGGTAACGTCTCGTATGGGGATGAGTCGTAGTGCGGTTGTTATTAGTAAGAATGATGATATTGAGGACATTTTGAAATTAGGACTAGAGTCGAGGGCGATTGACTGTATACTGGTAGATGAGTCTCAGTTTCTTACATATGAACATATTATGCAGTTGGTTATGATTGTGGATACACATAATGTCCCGGTCATTTGCTATGGTCTGAAGTCTGATTTTCAGGGGAACTTATTTGAGGGTAGCTATCATCTATTAGTATATGCTGATTCGATTGAGGAAGTGAAGACTATTTGTTGGTTCTGTGATAGGAAGGCGATTTTTAATATGAGAACGGACGAAAATGGTGAGATCGTGGTAGACGGGGATCAGATTGAGATTGGTGGAAATGATAAGTATGTTCCGGTTTGTAGAAAGGATTTTCTTTCTCGATTTTTTAGTAGGGAGAGGTCGGGGAGGGAGAGTATATGAGAACTAGATTATTCTTTATTTGTGGTGATGTGGAGTTGAGTACAGTCGAGTGGGATTCGGTTAATTCGTCTCCTTTGGTGGGGGAGATTTTGACTGTTAGTGGAGTTATGTATGAGATAGATCGGGTCTATTACAATTATGATTATAGAAAAGATAGTGATGTACTAGAGATAGAGGTTTTTTGTGAGAAATTGGGAGACATAAGTTACTTTGAAGAAGAGGATTTAATACAGTAGGGAGGGGTTTGTGTGAGTAAGTGTAGAGTAGAGGGTAAGAAGGTTATTCCGTGTGAGTTGTTGGATCAGACTGTCGATGACTTGTATACTCGTATAAGGAAGGGTATCTTTGATTTGGTGGTAACGAATCTAGATACGGGGGAACAGTATACTCATGGGTTTGGTACGAAGTCGGGAGAACATAAGAAGGGTCTTATGTTTAATTTCTGCCCGTTCTGTGGGGAAGATATTGGGAGTCATTTAAAGAGGAAGTCTTCTGTGGATAACTCTGGGGGTACTGTGGATAACTCTAAGAATTCATGATGATTGAGACTCATATAAATAACCCTAATCAGGGTTATTTTTTCTGTACGTATTGACTTGTATAGTTTTGTATGGTATACTTAGAGTGTGGTTGAGAGATACTAGTGTTAGGAAGGGGGTTTAGATATGAAATATACGAATCTTGATGAGTGGATTGAGGAGACTGTTATTCGGGATCTCGAGTGGTTTCGGAACATTAAAAGTGAATATACTCGGATTCGTAATGATCATGGTGGTTTACTGTCAGAGGGGTATCGTGAGGCTCATGAGAAAGCCGACAATTTTCTCCGAAATAACTGCCCTAAATATATTGCTCGGGACATTCGGTTTGGGGCGACAGATGAGGATATGGAGAAAATGTTTCGGAGGGATGCGGAGGACAGAAAGACGAATCTTCTTCGGAGGTTGGAGAAAAAAGCTGGCAACATTTTGGAATTTGATGTTTATCGTAATGACAATGGTGGGTTGGATGGTCGGGTAACTGGTGATGTTAAGAGTGTTTCAGTCACTACGATAGTCGCTGGTGGGTATAACATACAAAGAGCTCATTATCGGACTTTGATAAACTAGAGGGGTTGGTGTTTTGGACGATCAGGTGTTAGTTTCAAAAGACTCAAAAGTGAGTCTGAGGTGGAATGTTCCTGGGGTGGTCTGTGAAGTGGAACCGGATCGCTTCAGATGGAGGGAGGACGTACTTGGTTCTCTCTTTTTTCGTATAGATTATATATGTTACTGAATTTACTTTTGAGGTGGGTGGAGTTATGAAAAATCATGGTAAGATACTTGAAGGTTTAAGGGTGAGTAAGTTACAGTCTGTAAGTGAGGGGAGACGGAAAACTTCGGTTGGTTGGGGTTTTGCTACTCTTGTGATTAAAACTAATGTGTCGGATAATCGAGATAAAATTATTGATGAGTTTGTGAAGAAGGTTTTAGGTAAGAAGTGGAGAGTAGTCGATGAGCAGGTAGGGGATAGCAATTATATGGCTAGGGAGACTTTTAACAAGAGTATTTTTGCTGGGGGCGGAGAAGTCAATACATGGTTATTGGTGGAGTCTGTGAGTAAGGATATGACATTTAAGAAAGTAACGAACTGGGTAGAAAAACTTCGTAGTGTGGTAAAGAGTAAGGGAATTTCGTGTAGGATTGATTATACTACGTTTGGGAATTCGGATACGTCACAGGATCCGGAGGTTCAAAGAGAAGAGAGAGACCGGAAAGAGGAAGAAAAACGTAGGAATTTGGGTCTGGATGTGAATGATCGGTTTGTTGTCTTGCGGGAAATTAGAGTAGGTGGTCAGACTCTTGAGGTTGGGTCGGTTTGGCAGAGTACTGCGAGTTTGGTAGAAGGGGAAGATTCTATGTTCGTAAAAATGAATGATGACGGACGGGGATGGTTTTCTCCGAGAACTGTTATTGATATTTCTCCGGATGAGTTTCGCGGTTTTCGAGATTCAAAGAAATTAGTGGTTTCACGTAGTAATGAAAATCTCAAAAGGAATTTGTAGTTGGAGGTTAGTACTATGACTAGACGGAGTGGTATAATTGATGAACTATCAATAACACGAAAAAAAGCGAATAAATTTATGGTTCGGTGGAGTGAGGTCGGATATACTGGTAGGATTGAGTACTTTGAGAGGGATTTCTCTACAGAGAAAGACTTGGACAAGTTTATGGTCAAGTTAAACAAGAAATCGAATCTACATAAGATTGAATATTCGCTTACTGGTGGGTGGTAGGCGTTGAGAAGAGGAGTACTTCGGTACTCTTTTTTCATTACGGTATTGACTTGTATAGTTTTGTATGGTATACTTTAAGTGGGTAGTGGATAAACTAAGATTAGAAAGGGGTTGGAGTTGATGGGTAAGAGATTGTATGGGTTCTATCGGTACTTACGTAAAGGGGATCTACGTCTGATGGTTACTGAGGACGTGGGTACGAAGAAAGAGTTGACTGAGGTTCTTCGTGAGAATGGGTATCGAGTCGTTGATGTTTTGAATGAAAAAGAGGTTGAGTATCTGCTGGATGAGATTGACAAGACGGATAGACTCGATAACACTATGACTACTATAGATGTTTTGCGTGTTTTGTATGACAATAGACATGTGGGAGTGGAGTGGAGTATCTTGAATATAGGTGTAACACGAATTTTAGTTAGATTTGACGAAAAAGATATCGCTGTGGGTGGTATGATTCCGATGGATTGGGTTGGTTGGACTCGTGAAGAGATATTAAGTGTACTGGGAGAGGGGTAGGGTATATTGGAGGAATACGATAAGATTATTGTGAATGGGTCGGAAGTTACAGTGTATCCGGAACCCTGTATAGTTTGCGAGAAAGAAATAAAACACCCGCGTAGAGCAAAGTGGGTTCGTATGAACTGTGATAATGAGATTATTAGTCCTTATGCGGAAATCCCTGAAATTGACGATATGGGGTGTTACCCTATTGGAAATGAGTGTTGGAAAAAAGTAATACCAAAGGAACTGGTGTCTGAGTACAAGAAAGTCTGGAAGGAGAGAGGTAAATGAAAAACATAGTGGTGTGGAATACAGTGGTTGGTGATAACGTGAAGTTTAAGATGAGTACGGGTTCTAAGATTCTCGGAACTTTCTTGGACGAAAATGGGGAAGATGTGGTAATCTCAGTCTGGACTACGGACACGGAAGAAGTTGCTACTTTTGATAATGACATTGTAGAGTGTACATTCTACATTGTAGGTACACATGAGGAGCGGGAAGTTCCGGATAATGTGGAGTATGTCGGTACAATCGGAGATTCAAAACATGTTTTCGTTTCTCGGGATTACGAATGGTATAAAAAAGAAGAGTTTTAAGGGGTGGTGAAAGCCACTCTTTTTTCTGTACGTATTGACTTGTATAGTTTTGTATGGTATAATAGTAGTGGGGTTAGGTAACACTAAGATTAGAAAGGGGTTTTGAGAGTGGACGTTAAAGAGATGACGGATGAGGTATTGTTGAGTACTCGGGAAAAGTTAAAAAACTAATGTTCGGTTACAGTTATGGTTTTATGCCGAAGGAAGATGGGGTATATAAAAACTTGAAAAAGTCTATGGATGAGGTAGATGGGGAGATTCGGAGGAGGAAGTCAGATGACTAAACGCCCTAGAGTGTGCGGTGAGAGAGGTTGGTTAAAAGAACAGAGGATTAAGGTTCTGGTTGAAGAGGGTTTTGATCGGAAGGAGTTGGAGTCGTATTCGGAGGCGAAAATTCTTAAGATCTGGAAGACTCCTAGGGAGAAGAGAGAACTTAATGTGATTGAACAGGTTCGGGAGAAGGCTGAAAGTGAGTTTTTGTCAGAGAAGTTAGCTGAGAATCTGAAAGGGTTAAAGGAACTTTTTAGAGATTAGAGGGAGGGTTAGTTTATGAGGATCAGGGTTGATTATAGTGAGATGGTAAAGAAGTATCCGGAGTATGTTGATGAGTTAGTAGAGAAACTTCGGAAAGGTACTAGTAAGAATAGAAATGCTGATCCTTCAGAGTTAAAGTACTACATTGATTTTTCTATAATGTATAATTTCGCTGTGGATACTCCGGTTGAAGATACTGATGTAGTGGGTTATTTTGTGGCGAGTATTGGTAGATGGAAAGGATCTTCAAATAGAAAATTTAGGGGTATGAGTGAGTCTCCGGTAGAGGTTCGAGAGTGGATTTTGGAAAAGAAGAGAATTAATGAAGAGGAGAAAAAAAGATCGGAGTCTTTGACGGAAGAAGAAAGAATAGCCGAGATAGAGCGGTTGGTTAAAGAATTATCAGGGTATGGGGGATTTACGGTTTTATCTAAAAAGCTGGAGGATTAAGTTATTGTTTCTCCGTATAGATTAGAGAGGAGAGATTCGGTTGAGAATTTTGAAGAATACGAGTAAGATTTCGAATGAGGAACTGAAGGACATTTTTAATAAGGTCTCTAAGGTTATGGAGGTTACAGTAAGAGGTCTTGTGGTTATGGCGGGTAACTCGAAGGTTTATGGTAATGACTGTTCGGGTCGATGCTGGAATTCTGATCGGACTCGGTTGGGTAGGGGTTCAAAGTGGGAAACGTGTAAGGGTAGAATCTTTCTTCGGTTCGGTGAGAAATTGACTAAGGATAGTCCGGAGGTATACGCCCTAATTGCTCATGAACTATCACATCATAAGGATAATATGGAGTATAGACGGAAAGGTTATGAGATTCCTCACGCTAAGGAAAGACGTGCAAATGGGTGGGCGGTTCGTGTGGTACGGGAACTTGGGTTTACTGAGGAACAGGTCGAACATATTAAAAAGTGGGAAGAGTGGAGATTAGAAAGGGGTCGTGTATAGTGGAAGGTAAAACGAATTTGATTAGTCATGTTGGTCGGTTAGAGTGTGAAAATGGTAGACTAAAAGAGGAAAAGAAAGAGTTGTTGGAAGGTCTGAAGTTGGCGTTGTCTAATGTTGATGTTTGGACGGAGGAGGAGCCGTTTGAGGGGTATGATTCTTTAGTGGAGTTAGTCAATAAGTATGATGATAAATAGTTTAGAGAGGATGTTTTGGGGTGGGACGGGTGGTAGAGGTTTTGGAGACTGTTTTACGGATACTTCTATACGTGATACTGATTGTGCCTTTCTTTGTGGTTAGGGTCATTTTCTGGTTTGCTCGTATACTGGTTGATGTAGTATATGATCTGAGAGATAAATTCTGGTGAGATTGTTTCACGAATAAATTGGAGAGGGAGTGTTGGGTTATGTATCGAAAGGTGTCAGAGATTGTTCCTGAGGGTTCGTCTGGTAATGTTCGTATCGAACATTTTGAAGTAACAGAGGATCAGTCTCGGTTCTCTGTTATTCGGAGGGAGTATGTTTCTCCGGGTACATATACTCGTCTATTTATCAATAACATTTTGATGATGAGTGATACGGATATGGAGAGAGCGACGAACATGGATGTGGTTGAGAATTCTTTTGGAGATGTTTTAATTGCGGGTTTGGGGATTGGTCTTATTGTACCGCCTATTCTAGATAAGGAAGATGTTACAAGTGTAACGATTATCGAGAAGAGTCAGGACGTAATTAACTTGGTCGAACCTTACTATAGACACCCTAAGTTGATGGTTGTCTGTGACGATATATTCACATGGAAACCGGAAATGAAGTATGATACGATTTACTTCGATATCTGGGATAGTATCTGTGTAGATAATTTGAAGGAGATTAATAGTTTACATAGGAAGGCGGGTCGGTGGAAACGGGATTCCGATTCCTGGGTAAGTTCTTGGGTCGTGAAGAAACTAAGACGTTTACGGGATAAGGAGAAGTCTCGGGAAGATAGATTTGGAATAGGGGTGTTGGGTGGGTGGATGACTTAAGAGATATAACGGAAAGTATAGTGGAGTTTGATACGAATTTTCGTATTTTCGAAGATCAGACGGAAGATCAGTTTACTAGATGTAGGTCTGCCTGGTTTCTTTTACGGTTAATGATCCGAATGGATCTGAGGTTAGGGGAGATGAATATACAGTTGCAGGATTGTCAGATTGAAAGTTGTGGGAAATATATTGTATTTCTCATGAAGAACGGAGCTAGTTTTAAGGATATTTATGAAGAGATTGGTAAGGTAATGGAAAGGAGAAACTAGAATGAAAAAGCGCGTTTTCAGAGGGTATTCTCTAGGGTATAAGTCTTGGGTTTGTGGAAGTTTAATTTGTAAAATGAATAACGTGAGGTATATTCTCTATAAAAAACAGAGAGTAAAAGTAGATCCTTCTACAGTTGGAGAACTGGTACATTTTGATATTGATACTAAAACTCGTTTTTGGGAGGGTGACTACGTTGAACTCACTCTAAATGAGTTGGTTGTGAGGGGGAGAATATTCTACAAGAATTATATGTTTGGAATTGCGGAGAAGGACGGGCGGTTTGTTGGGTTACACGAGTTATTTTCTGCCGGGTATCGGATGAGATTGCTTGGTAATATTTATCAAAGTAATGACTACTGGAAACAGCCGGTACAGTCGGTACCGTGGGATGTGCCTGAGAAAGGTGGTATGTTACGAATGAAGAACTGGGAAGGTACGGATTTGGTTCAAGTTTCTTCTGAGGAACTGGAAGTTTTGGCGGGTGTTTTTGGTAAAGAGATTAAAGAGGTAGTGGTTCCGTGGACGTTTCCGACGGAAGAGGTACAGAAACATGTAGTAAAGAGACATTTCAAGGTTGTGGATAAGAAGACTGGAAAGTCTGCTTTATTTACTCATTTCCTGAGCCGGTGATTACAGAATTATAGTACGGTAAGACGGTAAAGGGTAAAAGAGTAGGTACGTAAACGTAAGACAGGGAGGTATGGGTATGAGCAGATTTTGTATTTCTATTTTAATTCTTATGTTGATGATCACGTTGACAGGTTGTAATATGAATCATATAACTACGGTCTATATTGACGTAGAGTATGAATACCCTAGTAATTCGGTGTATCGGGTAACAGACTACTATGTGAACAGACATAATGAACTGGTGATTGATGGGTACTTTGTTCATGGTGGCTGGGTGGATACACTGACATTTATTGTTGATTCGAGAAGTTCTAGAGAGGTCTATACGTTTAAGATTGAGACGTATACTCGTAGAAATCAATCACGTAGTTTTATAATCAGACTCGGAAGTTATACTTCAGGAACGGTTAGATTGTCCGTATATTAAATAGTATACTAAATAAAGAGATAGGGGGATGTGTTTTTATTGAAAAAGTGGATTGTAGTACTTATTTTAGCTTTGTTGGTGGCTGGGTGTGGGGGGTAGTGTTGATAAGGAAGTAATTTATGTGGATGTTCCTGTTGAGGTTATTGTGGAGGTTCCTGTAGAAATTCCTGTGTATATTGAGCCGAGTGGGTTTACTGTTGTGAGTCATTACTTTCGTGGGGGAGAACTAGAAGTCTCGGGGTTCTTCTTGGAGAATAGGTTTGTAGAGTCGATTACATTTGTGGTTTCGAGTAAGGATAATGGGTATTTCTACACATTTGAGGTTGATCAGGAATTTGAAGAAGGACAATTCTATACTGTGTCTTTTACGTTAAAAGAGGAACATGCGGTTGGTAGGATTAGGGTGGTTGTGTACAATATAGAATAGAACGGTAGTCATGGTAAAGTATAGACTATTTAGAAAGCCCTAATTATCTAGGGCTTTTTATATATAAAACTATACAGGATAGGTTAGAACATGACTACCCTTTAATGGGTCCGGGAGATGTTTTGTTGGGTACGAAGTACAGTGAAAATACGAAATTAAGGGCGTTGGAGTTGAGGTCTGAGGGAAAGTCTTGGAAAGAGGTTTCAGATATTGTTGGGAAGGAGTTCAAGCTGGACTTAGATTCGGAGAATTTTAGGAAGTTAATTGGAAAGTTTACTAAAAATTCGTTTAGAAAGAATAATGTTGTGTATGACAATAAAAGAGACGAACCTTCTATTGAGGAAGTAGAGGAGTATTGGTCTGCTATTATTGGGTTACAGAGGGCGGACAGTAAGTTACATACACGACAGACTAAAGTCAGTTTAACGGTGGAGGATTCAAGACCGATAGGAATTGCTTACTCTGGGGATTGGCATTTAGGTGGTATTGGTACGGATCATGAGAAGTTTCTAGAAGATCGGAACAGGATTATAGAAACGGACGGGTTGTATCTTATCGGTATGGGTGACTACAAGGATAATAATCTTCAGACTGGTCACAAAGGAGCGGTTTATCAACAGGTAGTTCCGCCTGGGGCTCAGGATATGTTAGTGATTGACACTGCTAGATTTCTGAAGTCAAAGGCTCTTGCGTTTGTACGAGGGAATCATGATGACTGGTCTACGTCTACGGATGGGAAAGATTTTATGCAGGAAGTTTGTTTAGAGGCGGAGGCAGTTAATCTTTGGCATGGTGGGATTGTCTATATAACTGTGGGAGACTGTACGTACAAGATCGGTGTAAGACATAAGTTTAAGTACGAATCTGGACTGAATACAACGAACAGTCAGAGAAGAATGAATGAACAATTAGCGGGTTGTGATGTTGTTGCTGTTGGGGATAAACATTATGTGGATATGCAGAAAAAGATTCATATGGGTCGGAAGACTACATGGTTACGGAGTGGGACGCATAAGATTGTAGATGATTTTGGTCAGAAGATTGGTGGGTACGAAGGGGAATGGGGTATCCCTATTACGGTCTTATATCCTGATAGTAAGAGGGTAGTTGCGTTTGATGACTTCTATGACGGTGTGGAGTATTTGAAGATGGTACGAGAACAGTATATAAGGTAGACAGGGGGGGGGATGGAGTGTGGCGGATATGTTAATTATTATTTCTTCTTTGGTGGGACTCTTTTCAGTTCTGATGGTTTTCATTTCTCTGAGGTAGATAGGGGTGGGAGTTTACTGTGAATATCTATGAGGATTACTATAACTTACTAAAAGACAATGAACGGTTGAAGTCAGAGTTGGAGACTATGAGGAAAAGTTGCCTTAAATGTATTAAATTCTATGGAAAGCCGGGAAGGTGTTCTCTGTATAGGGAAAAGAGTGGTAGATATAAGGGGTTTCCTTTTCAGGCTCAGACTTGTACTACGTATGAGGAAAAACAGTAATGTTATGGAGTCTCAGGTGAGACTCTTTTTTCTAACAGTATTGACTTGTATATATTTGTATGGTATACTTAAAGTGGAACTAGGAAATAGTACAGATTGAGGGGTGACGAAGAAAAGACTGTTTTAAAATTAGAAGGGGGAGATGGATATGTTTAACGTCAAGGTTACATTTACGAAGGATAGTCCGTATTTTAAGAACGGTATTTTGGAACAGACGTATAAGAATGTAACAGAGATTCACTATAGGTATCCTCCAATGAAAGACCGTGTAGCCCTAGAGAGTGATGTTGAAGGTACTGGACATACGATAGATACTCAGTGGATTGAAGAGTTTGAGGCGGTTTTAGCATAATCGTTAAATGTGAGGGGAGATATAGGGGTGGTGTATGAAACGTCAATGTTCTGTTCTTGTGATACGAATTTAGATTGTGCGGGAGAGACGCAGAAAGTAGATGATAACACATTCATTTTGTTTTTACATTGTCGTGAGTGTGGTAAGACGTATATAGTAGAGTTTGAACCTAATTTAAAACTATTGGATTAGTGTCCGTATATAACATAGAGAGGGGTTATGGGGTTGAAGAGATGGATTCGGTGGTTATTTTGCAGGCATGACTATGAGTTACGGTTTTCGTGTCTTGTTGAGTGTGGTTCTAGGAAGTTACATTCGTATAAATGCTCAAAATGTGGGTGTCAACGTACTAAGGTAGTTTAGAAAGGGGATGGTGTGGTGAGGAGATCTACAACGAGTCTTAAAAAGTTAGACGATCTTACTATGTTGAGACCTACTAACTTAACTCAGTTTCTTGCCCTTCATATAGCATCTACTCAGGCGTATAGTTTTGATGAGTTCTTTAAGATCTGTGAGGTGGTTCTGGATCGAAAGTTAACCCTAGATGAAAGAAGTAATTTAGCTGGTGGGTGGGTATCTGGTGAAGATACGAATAAAAAAGGATATAAATTTTACTAAGAGAGAGGTAATAAACTATGGATGATAAAAAATTGATTGTGAGAGTCCCTAATGCGGTTATAGACAGATTTCGTGTAGTGACAAAAGAGAAGAGTCATAATCAGAGTGCGTTGGTACGGGAGTGGATTACAGACTATCTTTCTAGTAAGGAAGAATATAAGATGTATGACGCTCTTAGGATGTATTTTACTACTGGATCTAAGTGGGGAGGAGAGTTAGGCCAGGAGTTTAAACATTTCATGGCTTGGTGTGTAAAAAATAACTTTGAGAATGAGTCGTTCTGGAATCTGGTAAACATGGTTTCTGTTCGGGATTTAAAGATGGAAGAAATCGGTGATTGGATCGGGTCTGTAGAGGACTGGGTTGTGGGAGAAGAGTTGAAGGAGTTTCAGAAGTACGTAGAAGAAAAATAGTACTATACGATAGTTACTGGGAACGGATCATATATGGTCCGTTTTTCCGTATATAGGATTATAGATTAGAGAAAGTGGGTGGGGTAGTTTATGGGGTATCGAATAGATAAACCGAGAGTGTTTTTGGGTGGGACATGTAATAGCTCTACGTGGAGAGAGGAATTAATCCCTATGTTAGAGATTGGGTACTTTAATCCGGTCGTGGAGGATTGGAATGAGAGTGCTCGGGTAGAGGAGATTCTTCAGAGACAGGAATGTGATTATCTATTATATGTCATCACTTCAGAGATGGCTGGGGTCTACAGTATTGCGGAAGTTGTGGATGATAGTAATAAACGTCCGGAAAAGACGTTACTCTGTGTTCTTCTAGGTGGGTTTACTGAGGGTCAGATAAAGTCATTGGACGCGGTTATGGATATGGTTAGAAATAACGGAGGTACAATTTTTTATACTTTGGAGGGTGTAGCGGAGTGGTTAAATATAAGGGGGAGGATATAAATTTAAGGACATTATCAGTTTGGAAGTGTGTTATGAAGGATGTGGGGGGAAATATACTGTCTAATCTTCTTTGTTTTTTTGCGGTTTCTCTTGTAATTGGGATTATGATCATGTTAATGTACGTAGTTGTGCAGATGGCTTCTTTTATTCTATCAAGTTTCTTTGATCTGAGCTTGGAAATAGATGAGATTGTTGGGGCTCTTCTTATCGGTTTTATCTCTATTTTTCTGGCTAGTGTATTTATAGATTTCTGTATAAAACAGATTCGGTACTTGATACGTCTGTTTAAGTACTACAGAGGTGTGTAGTGGGATGAAGACGGAATCTAGATTTGGTGGTTGGGTAGAGACGTATACAGGGAAGATTATTTATCCTTTGGATCCGAGAGAAGATGAGATTGATATAGTGGATATAGCACATGCTTTATCTCATATATGTCGGTTTACAGGTCATACGGACATATTTTACTCAGTGGGTGCTCATTCGTATATCTGTGAATTAGTTGCTCATAATGAGGGATATAATTCTCGAATTCAGATGCTTTGTTTGCTACACGATGCATCTGAGGCATACTTAGCAGACGTAGCGAAACCGATTAAAGAATTTTTCGCTGATTATGTGTTGTACGAGAAGAAGTTGATGGGTATGATTCTTCGGAAGTATATAGGTGATTACACGGAGGAAGAGTTGGGGATTGCGAAGGACATTGATTATCGAGTTCTAAAGAATGAGGCGAGACTTTTTATGAAAAGTAGTGGAACGATATGGAATGACTACAACCCTAGTGATTTCAATCAGAAGATCATAGAGACAATTAACTCGGTGAAGGACTTGGAGACAGAGGATATTAGAAGTAATTTTATCGGTAGATTTAATTTTTTGGTGGGGGAAGTCGGGTATGGGTTTTAGTGGTATTTTTTCCGTATATAGATGTATGTGAATAAAGTGGTTGTTTTCGTACAATCATTTTATACATAAGGGTATGGACTTTAAACAAAAAATCAGGTAGTTAGTCCGTCTACCGTAATGGGGAAATGTGTCTATGGTATTTAAGAATGATTTGGTTGTTGTTGTGAAGTGTAATGGTAAGGTGTTACGGGAGAGAGATAACATTGTGTATCTACCTTTCGGGTCAGAGTACTCTTTGTTGGTTAAGAACTTGCGTAACGTGAAGGCGAGTGTTTCGATTAGTATTGATGGGGAAGATGTGTTGAATGGTCACAGTCTTATCGTAGGAGGGAATTCTTCTTCTGAGGTTGAACGGTTTATCAAAGGTTCTTTGGATTCTGGGAATCGGTTCAAGTTCATTGAGAAGACAGATAAGATTAGTGAGTTTCGTGGGGATAGGGTTGACGATGGGATAGTTCGAGTATCATATCGGTTTGAGGAAGAGGTTCAAGTTCGACCTCCATTTATTAACACATTGTATCGGTCTTCGGGGACAGGTACATTTACGAGCCAGAGTACTTCGTTTAGTAACGATACTATGACGAGAGGTATTCCGGTATCGTCTGATGTTCAGATGGACTCGTTTGATGATGGAATTACGGTTGGAGGGTCTGTTAGTGATCAGAAATTCGTAGAGGGTCATATTGGTACACTAGAGTCTACGGTTCATGTTCTGAGTCTCCAACTCAAAGGAAAAGACCCTAATACGGAGACGGAAGTTACTAAGCCGTTAACGGTTAAGGCTAAGTTAGAGTGTCAGACGTGTGGTACGTCTAACTCAGGGATAAATAAGTTTTGTGCTGAGTGTGGTACTGGGTTGGTTGTGATATAGATTCATACTCTAAACAGGGTGGTGATAGGTAGTGGATTATATGGTTACTGGGTTGTGGATGTGGGTGGTGTTTTTATTTGTTATTCCGGTAGTAGCGTTGGGTGGGTATGAGTTGTATGTTTTGAAGAAGAAAAAACCGTTACTAACGGATGTTATGAGATACTATGTACAGACATATCCGTTACCACTCAGTTTAGCTATTGGATTGTATGGGTTTATCTGGGGTCTATTGTTGGGTCATTTGTTTTGGTAGTTTTATGTGCCTGTAGCTCAGTTGGATAGTAGCACGAGCCTTCTAAGCTCGGTGTCGTAGGTTCGAGTCCTACCAGGCACGCCATTTCGTATTCACAGAAAGGTGCCAGAGTGGACGATTGGGACGGTCTTGAAAATCGTTGGGGTTAGTAGCCTCCGTGGGTTCGAATCACACCCTTTCTGCCATATAAATTTTAGTGTGTATATCAGGGGTGGTGGGTGTACGTAACGTATACTCTAAACTTCACACTTGAGCCGTACGTAGCGTGCGACTCAAGTGACACACTAACTTAACATTGAAGGGGATAAAAAATATGATGTGTGGGGAATGTGGTCATCCGTTTAGAGATGGGGAGTATGTAGTTTACTGTTCAAAAAGAGGGGAAAGAGATAAATTTGAGCTTTTACACTCGTTGTGTGTACAAAAAAGACATGGGTATATACATAAGTGCCCTAAGTGTAAGTCGGAGGGAAAGTTAAAGATTACATATAATGCGTATCCTAAAGGATTTCCTGATAGTAATTGGGTTAGGGATATGAGGACGAAGTGGGTTGACTGTGACTTGTGTGAGGGTCGTGGGTATACGAAAACAAAGAAAGTTCCTGTAACAGAGTTGGTTGGGTATAGGGATGAGGTATAGTACTAATTAGTTTGACAATAAAATCATATTAAAGGAGTGAGAACAATGTTCTCGGGTAGTTAAAGACTACCGAATAGGTTTTTTCGTATAGGTGTCTGAAAGTTTATGGTAGGTGAAAAGTCACGAAGGGTACTGGGGTGTTGTACCTATCTTAGGAAAAGGTACTTAGCTGATAAGTCTGGTAACAAAATAGAATGATCGAAGTCAGCCAGATACTTCGGGTGGAAATGATCAGCCGGACAACAATACATGAACAGCCGGGAGTATAGATGAAGTAGCCAAGTAGACAATAAGTGAACGTGCTTTATAAGTAATGGTTCTACCTATACACTTTATAAGGGAGACATTTCTTTTTGAAATGTCTCTTTTTTTGTATATATTTCCCGTATATATAGGTGGGGGTGGAGATATGGAGATCATCACGTTAAAAAATGAAGAGCGACGGTCTGTTTTGGGACAAGTATCTGAGGACGTTAATTTAGAGACTTTGGATTCATTACGTCCGGAAATAGATAAGATGAAGGACTTATTACTGGAGGTAGAAGGTCTTGGGTTGGCTATGCCTCAGGTGGGTTTATTGTATCGGTGTTTTATTATGAGAAAAGGGTCTAAAATAGAGACGGTAATTAACCCTAAAATTGTTAAGAAGGGTAAGGTTTTGGCTGTACATAAAGAGGGGTGTCTGAGTGTTCCGGGGAAGGAACTTGGGATTACTCGTCCTCGTAAGATAGATGTGGAGTACTACAATGAAGAGGGTAAGTTTAAGAAGGGGCGGTTTGTGGATCTACGGTCGTGTGTATTTCAACATGAATTGGATCACTTGAATGGTAGACTGATTTTGGACAGGGTGGGCTAGTTATATATAGAGGAGAAGAGATTATAGGGGGTGGGGTGTATAGGTTTTGAACGGATATCTTTCATGGGTTCTGGTGGTTTGCACGGTTCTCGTAGTGGGTATTCTCGTTATCTGGTGAAAAGTTATAATGAGCCCTAGAGTTGTGGTTTGCTGTATCTTTGGTATGTAGGAGTTTAGAGATATACAACTGGGATTTTGTGGGTAACGTGGTAGAAGGGGTTTGGGGAATACCCTTTCTACCTTACTTTTACTGGGTAACATCTAATCTCTTTGGGTGGGGGTGATAGCTTTGAAAACGTTGGGGAGACCGAAAACTTGGAATAAGGAATTGTGTGATGAGTTACGGAGTTTATGGGGAAATACGGATCTTAGTGTTAAGGATATTGCTAGTATTATGGAGTGTTCGGATACAGCTATTTATCGAAAGAGACGTGAGTTGGGGTTAGAGGATCGGGATAGGGTAGCTAGTGGAGACTCTTTTTCAAACATTAGTAGTATTTGTTGGAGATGTAAGAAGTGTAATCCTATTGAGTGTGGATGGGTTCGTGAGGGTCAGAAGGTTTGGGATAAAGCGATAGAGAAAGTACTTGGGTCTAGTATGGGAGATTATACGGTGTATCTTGTAACTGAGTGTAGTAATAAGTCTTAATTTTCTAGAGATAGGGAGGGGATAGGAAATGCTGAGATGGCTGAAGTATTACTTCAGTTACAAAAGAAAGCAGTGTTGTGGGTGTGGTAAAACATTCTACAAGTCTCAATCAGTTTTATTTGGTGATTCTTTTTTCTATGTTAGCCCTTGCTGTGAAAAAGAGTATATTATTGTGTAGAGTGTGGAAAGAGCTACTGATATAATGACTATTAGGTTATATGGAAAATAGTTCATTTACTGGTAGTTTTTCCGTATAGAGATAGGAAGAGTGTAATTTAAGAGGAGAGAGGGTAATTATATGTCAGAAGTCAACGAAAAAGATTTTGAGAGGGAAGATCTGGATCAGGACACAACATTAGACGATCTTTTAGGTCTAACAGATTCAGACGAAGATACGGAAGAAGATGATATTTCTTTTTCTGGTAAAGAAGAGGTTGTGATTGATGAGGAACATATTCGTGTTCCTACGAAGAAAATATCGGATATTTTAAAGGTCGCGAATGTGGTGTCTAAGGGTTCGGGTCGTGATGTTGTTGCGAGGACTATTGGTCTAAAGGTGAAAGGGAATCAGTTATGGGTTACGATTACGGACGTGGATATCTATGTTGAGAAGGCGATTACACTACTTAATTCTAGTAATGTACTAGAGGACTTTATCCCTATTAGTTTGCCGGTCATTAGTGAGCTGGTAAAATTATGTGGATCTTCATTTACACTGTATAAGAAAGATGGTTCGTATTTCTTAAAGGTTATGGGTGGAGATGCGGAGGTTGATATTGTTGACGTACAGGAGGATCAGTTAGAGTTTAGTGTAGATGGGGAAAAGGAGTCTCTGGGTAGTCTAACTTCAAATACATTCTTTCAGGTTCTAAAAAACCTGTATCCGTTAGCTAACTCGGGTGTCACACCGTCTCAGAGGAGAATTTTCTTTTCTGATAAGGGTGCTATGTCGATTTATTTGATTAGTGTGGCGATGTTTGATGGGGAGAAGTTCCCTAAGATGGATCTGAGTATTAAAGATGTTCAGATTCTCTATGTTTTAACGAGTGGTAGTGAGTCGAAAGAGATTGACGTACACAGACAGGAGAATCGAATCTTCTTATCTACGAAAGATTTTGTGTACAGTGTGGGTGTTGCGGATTATGCTCCTCCGAAGACTATGTTGGACTCAGTAGATACTCTTATTAAATCGAATTCTCCGGTATATGTGAACTACGCACAGTTAGCGAAGGCTGCAGATCATGCGTCAAACACGGTGAATGGAAGTATTTCTCGGATCTTCTTTAATTATACAGAGGATGGATTTATTTCTGCGTCGATTAAGAAGAAGGATAAGAGAAAAGATATTAACATGGTACTTATGGGTGCGCCTAACGATTCTCCGAAAGTGTTGAATGGTGACGTATCTATTCAGTCGAACTTACTTCGTTCGTTACTGAAGGTATTTTCTCAGGATTCGATGGTTGGATTGATCTTAAATAAAGACGGTATCGGAGTGGTATCGGATTCGTTTAAGTCAGTTCTATACGTTGATTCTGAGTAAGGAAAAACACAGATAAAAAATAAGGGTGCTATCTTAGTATCCTTATTTTTTTATTTTCTCTTGAAAAAATAGACGATCTATGGTATAATTAAGCTGTGGTCGGGATAAGATAGTAGTGAGGAAGAAATATCATAACTTAGAAAGGGGTCTTACAGACATGACAAATACATTGGTACGGAAAGTAACTGAGGAAAAGAAGTTAATCAACAGTTTAAAAGAGGTTATCGAGTCAGGTTTTAGTGAGGATGTACATGATGAGTTCGGGTATCTGGAGAGTCTGAGGGTTGTTTCAATGTATCTACGGAATATTGGAACAGACAGTGACAGACTGAAGGAAATCACATATGAGATAGGTAAAGTAGAAAGTAATCTAATAAAAGATGATTTTTGTCCTGAGTGTGGGACTGGTGGATTGGCTGTCTGGAATGAAAGGGAATATCGTGGAGAGTGTTGGGGGTCTCCGGCATCTGAGGAAGTTACTCGGATGAGATGTGAACACTGTGGATTTGATTGTTAAACTGAGAAAGACAGAAGAGGGGCTGAGATAGCTCCTCTTTTTTCCGTATAGATAAGAGTAGAATTTCATACTAGGGAGTGGTTGTTTATGACAATTCGTAATCAGTACTCAGATTTAATTCCGGAATCATTTTACAATGAGTACAAGGTATCAAGTGACGAGAAGAAGTTGGAGATGGAGGAAGAGGCGTTTCGGATAATTCGGAGTGTGAATACATTTCCGGATTATATCAGTGACATAGAGGATGATATGAAAAGTCTTAGAAATCTCATTGACGTGGGGTCGGGAGATATCTATGATTTTGAAAAGAGTCACTATGGGTTTCATACTGCGGGGACGGGATTTCTTTACAAGTTCTTCCCTAATATTTATGATGTACAAAAACAGAACTGTGATCATACGATTCGGTCTGCGTTTTATGACGATGATTACTTGAAAAAGTTTATTCAGAAGTCGTTGTCATATGGGTCAAGTATTATGGACTTAATTCGGTGGGGAAGAATGGTTGCTAGGGTAGGGTATGTGGTTAATTTTCGACCGGCTGTGGCGAAAGTGCTGTACGAGTTGTATTCTCCTCGATCTTCGAATTCTAAGGTTTTGGATACGAGTGCGGGTTATGGTGGGAGACTTTTGGGGGCTTGGGCGGCTAGTAATGTGTCTGAGTATATTGGGATGGATCCGAATACGGAGACAGCGAAAAATGCTGGTAATTTAATCAAGTACTTGGATACGAACTTTAAGAACATAGAAAAGGCTGAGGTATTATGTATCGGGAGTGAGACATTTACAAAAGAAAACTATCCTCAGTATCAGGACTACTTTGATATTGCGTTTACGAGTCCTCCTTATTTCAATACGGAAGTGTATAGTGATGAAGAGACTCAGAGTTGTAATATGTTTAGTACATATGATTTATGGGTAAAGGGGTTTTTACGACCTACGATTTATAATACGATTGATGCGTTGAAGGAGGATGGGGTATTTTCGATTAATATCTTCGAGAAGATCCCCAATATTAAGAAGATAATTGCGTTTATTGCGGGTGAGAGAGGGTTTCGATTATATCATGAGGATCTTATGTTGTTTCGGGTAATGCCGGGTGCCGGTAAGGATGGTAAACGAAAGGATACGTCTAAGAGCTTAGGAAATTATGAGCCGATATGGTACTTCAAACATGAAAATGTGTTGAAGGAAGAGGGTATACCGTACGTGGACTATAAGAACATTAGTAAGATTAGTGCGGATACGAACGTGAATATGAGACGGGTTCCGTTGAGTAATGGGAAGTACGTGAGTAAGAATTTCTAGGGAGGGACTGGTGTGGTTAGAAAGCCGGCAATGGTTTGTGGGGAGTGTGAGAGTAGGAATGTAGTATCTGATGGAGTAGAGATAGTTTATGATAGTGATTACTTCGGAGGAACTAGGGAGGAAGTTATACAGTATAAGTGTCTTGATTGTGGGATAAGAGGGGATAGGTATATTTTCCGTAAGGTTTACTGTAGGGAAGGTGGTTGTGGGTCAGGTAATACTATGTGGACTTCAAAGTTGGAGTTTGTCTGTAGGGATTGTGAATTCAAGAAGTTGGAAGAGAGGTTGGATTCATTATAGGGAGGGGATTGTTAGTTGAGAAGGTATATAGGATATCTGTACTATGTGTTGATTCATAAGTGGTATGTATTTGTTGAGTGTTGTAGATTAGGTATTCCGTTTAGGGGATTGATTCATGACTGGAGTAAATTACTACCTTCTGAACTAGTACCCTATGCTCATTTCTTTAATAATAAGGACGGTAGTAAGAGAATTATTAGAGATAAGACGGGGTATTACAAAGCGACGGATACGGGTAATAAAGACTTTGATCGGGCATGGTTTTTTCATCAGTCGAGAAATAAACATCATTGGCAGTACTGGATTGTGCCGGACGTTAAGGTAGATAGTTCTGGTAACATAACGGAAAAAGAACTGGTGGCGGTGGAGATGCCTCGAAAGTATGTTTTGGAAATGGTTGCGGACTGGAGAGGTGCGGGGAAGGCTCAGGGGACTCCGAATACGTTGGAGTGGTATGAGGTAAATAAGAATAAAATGGTCTTACATGAGAAGACTCGAAAACAGATAGAAGAACTGATAGGGTACAAAGGGAAAAATTAGCCGTATTAATAAATTAGAGAGGAGTTTTGTATTATGGCTGAAGTAATTTTAACAGGGGATCAGAAACGGGCGATTGCGAAAGCTACAGAATGGTATAAGTTGGGTAATAGACAGGTATTTACGATAGCCGGGTATGCCGGCACGGGTAAAACAGAGATTGTAAAACAGATGGTAGAAAGTATTGGGATTACGGGGGTACATTTTTGTGCGTACACAGGAAAAGCCTCTTTGGTATTAAATCAGAGAGGTTGTCCTGCTACTACGATTCATAGACTGATGTACGATTTTGAGTCTTCTGGGGTTAGGGTGGAAGGTAATCGGAGACTAAAAGATATGAAATTTCGTCTAAAGGATACTCTTGAACATGGTATTCAGTTAGTGGTGGTGGACGAGATTAGTATGGTACCGGAGAAAATGATGAAAGATCTTCTTTCGTTTGGTCTTCCGGTGATTGCGATAGGGGATCCGGGTCAGTTGCCTCCGGTTAAACATAAGAATAACACGTATCTGGATGATCCGGACGTGTTTTTAGATACGGTTCATAGACAGGCGGAGTGTAGTAGTATTATTCGAGTATCTATGTTGGTGAGACAGGGGAAGAAGTTACAGGTAGGTAGTTATGGTGATGACGTAGTGGTGATTCGGAAAAAGGATGTTACAGATAAGATGTTGTTGGGGGCGTCTCAGGTTATCTGTGGTACTCATAGAACTCGTAGAAAGTTGAATAATCAGGTTAGGGAATTACTTGGGTTTGATTCTGAGTATCCGTTAGTTAACGATAAGATTATTTCTGGTAAAAATATATGGGATCTGACTCTAGAAGGGTATCCCATGATTAACGGGTTGATGGGGTATGTCACGAAGATTCACGGTATTAATCATGATAAGAGACTGATGGAGTTAGATTTTAGACCGGACTTTATGGAAGAAGGTATGTACTTCAATCGGTTAATTGTAGACGCTCATGACTTTCTGGGTTTGGAGGATGAAAAGAATTTAAATGATAACAGGAACATATGTTGGTTCGATTTCGGGTATGCCCTAACGTGTCATAAGAGCCAGGGGTCAGGATTTCGTAACGTATTACTGTATGATGAGAAGAGATTCTGCCGGGATAATGAGAAGAGATGGTTATATACGGGGATAACTCGGGCGGAGAATCGGTTGATTATAGCTGTTTAGAAAAGATTAGGTACTTATTTTAACAGTCTTTTATATATACTGTTAGGAACTTTAGAAATATGGTCATAGAAAACGAACTAAGAGGTTTATTAATAGGGATTAAGACAGGGGTGGTTACTAGAATGAATGAACTGTTAGTGAGAAAGTTAGATAAGAGAGCTATCTTACCGTCTAAGAGGGGGGAAGATAGTGGGTACGATATTACAGTAATTATGCCGGAAGATTATGATTGTATTTATCCGGGTGAAAGACGTATCTATGGTACGGGGTTTGCTACTGCTTTTCCTGCAGGTTATGGGTTTGTTGTGTCGAATCGTGGTAGTGTGGGGTCTCGTGGTTTAATGTATGGGGCTCATATTATTAGTAGTGGGTATCGTGGGGAAGTGTTTGTGAACATACATAATGTATCTAGTGTTCCGATTATTATTACGGACTTGCCTGTATTGGAGGTTCGGGATCGGGTTATTGATGAGTTACATGGTAGGTTGACAAAAGGTAAGGAGATTTTGGATTATGACAGTATTCATGATAGGGTATCGTTGTTGGAGATATTGGATAGGTGCTGTAGTAGTACGTATTCTAGGGAAGAGTCTCAACCTTTGTTTCATACAATAAAGAAGAGTAACCCTATCGTTCAAGCTCTTATTTTACCGACAATGGATTTTCCGGTTAGAGAGGTTGACGATTTACCTGTGTCGGTTTGTGGGACAAGTACGTGGGGTAATACAGGTAGTAACTAATCGGTGCGGGGATTAGGACAAGGTAATCTAGTAAGTTTCTGGGGGGATGGGTTATGAAGACTATTGTAGGAGAGAGTAAGGTTATAACGTATGGTGGATACAAGGATGTAAAGGATTTACTTAGGGGAGATAAGGTTTATACGGTGAAAGGTCAGTTCTCTACTGTTAGTAGAGTAGAGAAGGTAGAAGTGAGTGAGCCGGTCTTTAATGTTTTTATGAATGGGAATTTTTTCGCTACTCCTGTTCTTGGAAGTTCTTCTTCTCTGGTGTTAAATCGATTTGGTAGGGATGCGGGGAGAAGTCCGGAAAACTTCTCTTGGACTCAGATACGGGATATCTCTTCTCGGACTATGGGAGTGTATCCGGTGGGTGTTTTCGCCAATAACCCTAGTGAGATGGATATTAATTTGATTAAGTTCTTATCTTACTTCGTTTTTAGGGGATTCATAGATAAATCAAAGAATAAGGTAGTTATCCATTTAGATGGGATTGAAGTATTAGAAAAAGATATCCGAGATTCGTTGTTTAGTTCGTATGGACTTAAGATGGATAAGTATACGTACTCTGGAGAGACATTCTTATCTGTGAATGATGGGTCTATTTTAGATAAGTGTCTTATCTTTGGGTGTAGGAGTAAGGATAAGGTGATTCCGGAAGAGTTCATGAGTTCGTTGAATCGGGAGGGGTTACTTTCGTTCGTGGATATTTTCTTCAAGACTTCTACGATTAACAAGGGTCTATTCTTTAAGCCGTCAGGGTCTCTAGAATTGTTCTTGTGTGTACAGAGACTTTTGATGAAATTGAATTGTTTTTCTAACATCTATCTTTGTCATAGTAAGGATGGGGAATTCAATTATTATGCGATTACGGTGGGTAGGAAAGAGTACGATAGAATCTCTAAAGATTTATCGGGGTGTTGGTTTAAGGACTCTACTCATGCTTATATCCGTATAGATAATGTAGAAAGGGCTTCAGGAGACTATACTTTCTATGATGTGGAAGTAGAGGGTTCTGATCCGTCTATCTATATGAATGTTTTAGGAATTAAGCTGTAGTAGGAAGAGTAGATAATATTAGAGAGGGGTTAGTTTTGATATGGTAGGATACTTACTTTCTATCTTGTTTTTAGCTTTTGTGGTGGTGGTGCTTTTAGGGGTACTCTTATCTGGTGGGTTTCTTTCTAGTACGTACGACAGAGACGATAAAATTATTAAAACACTCAATCAGATACCCTATTTGGTGTTTAGTCAGTGTAGAGTGTACTTTACTATGGAGCTTGTGCATACTAGACGGTATGGGTATCTGGAGAGAGTAGGAGATTCTGGGGTTGTAAAAATTGTCTTTTCAGATCGTGGGAATGAAATTCAAGCCAATTTGGAGTACTTATTGGATACGGTGGTTTTCATGAAGAGACTGGGTACTAGTTTCTACAAGGAAAATCTATTTCACAAACAGTTTTTTTCAGATAAGTCCTCGCTAAGTTAGCGGGGATTCTTTTTTAGAGGGGGGGGGTTTTAGGGTGAGGAAGTTGGTTAGTCCGCCTTGGAATCTGGTTGTTAGTGATCGGGTAGTAAGAACTATACAGAGGTGTTCAAATAAAGTATATCCTTTGGAAACTATGGGGGCGTTGTATCGAAGTGAGTATGTGGATGAGGTTAGTGTTTGTCTGTGTGTACCTCCGGGAAAAAATTCTACTCATGAATTAAATACTACATATGTAGATGAAGATTTCTGGGATAGATGGACTAAGAGATTATGTGATAAAGGTTTTGTATATGTGGGACCGTGGCATACTCATCCGGGACAGAAAAAACCACTTCCTAGTGACTGGGATTTGAATGGACACCTGGAGTATGGTGGGTATGGTTGGTGTCGATGGGATCAAAAAGAGTTTGGTGGGAATGGTCATTTTCAACTGATTGCGGGTGACTTGTGTATGAGGATGTGGTACGTGAGACCGGATTCTATAGAACTTATTTGGGAAAATGATATAGGTATTAAAAGGTAATAGATGAAATTTTTTTCTAAAGTGGTTAATTCACTTCTTTTTTTGGTGGGAATTCCGTATAAAGGATTAGGGGAGTAGTAGGGTAGGTTTAGAAATGGGGTCGAGAACTGTGGTAGCAAAGAAACGTCCTATTGATATACCTAAAAAATTGAACGGTGAAGTTGTTTTGGGTCTTGACCGGGGTGTAAATTATATGAAGAATGATTGGCAACAAAGAAAAAAAGACAGAGATAAAGAAAAAAGAGGTGTAGTAGATACAGATGAAAATAGGACTGTTCTAACGGTGGATACTGAAACGGGAGGGTTGGCTAGGGGTCTGAATATTACTCTTAGTGGAGAATATACTGCTAAAAACTTGTCTGAAGAGATTTTAGGGCTGATCGGGTTTTTAGATAGTCGAGACGATGATAGTAAGGTTAATGTGTCTATTAGGTTATCTATCTAACAAATACATAAATTAGAGAGGGGATTTTAAAATGTTTAGGGGGTTAGTGGTACTATTTTTGGTTTTGGTGTTTGCAGCTTTTATCGTGAGTATTGGTCATTTTCTGTTCTGTGTGTTGGAGGAACGTGTGAATAGATCTTTCAATATACTTCTAACGGATAGTCATGTGGTTGGATTTATGTATGTTGGTGATGGGGGATCTTTGTGGAGTATTGCGAGACAACATTATTCTGGTCATGACTCAAGAGAGGTTGTTCATGCGATACGAGTGGTTAATGGTATGAGAGATACTTCTGTGGTACGGGTAGGAGACAAGATTCTCCTACCCGACATGAGTCTTTTTTAGGGTGGTGTAAAAATGATCAATAAGATTATCTTGGAGGGTTTGATTCTGTATGAGCCTTCTCTGATTGAAACGAAGTCGGGTTCTAGTATGGCTAAGATGAGGGTATCAGTCAAAAAAGACTTCAAAGAACTATGTGATGATAGGTATGAGTTTATAGATGTTATACTGTTTAAGGGTATAGCGGATTATATGTTGAAGTACGGAAAGAAGGGTAGACACATACTCGTTGATGGTCGATTACGAGCTAGGGTGAAGAATGGAAGGTCTATCCCTAATAGTTTTGAGGTTGTGGCGAATTCTGTTCGGTTTTTGGATTTTGTGGAGGGTATTGATAGAGAACCGGAAGTGGAGTCTGATCCGGTGGAATATAATCAAGAATCTTCGAGTGATGTTCGTGCCGCTATTCAGGCGTATGAGGAGTCAGACAAAAAGACTGAGGATACGGAAACATTGGATGATATCTACGGGGAGGAAATTTTCTAGGAGGGATTCAGTTGGATTACTTCCAGAAAGCTCAGGTTAAGGATATTGGTGTTGGTGGGTATAGGTGTCTTTGTTGTACTCCTTTGACGAAACGAAAAAAGGGTCGGTCTAAAACTCAGGTACATAAAAGGGCTCGGAGTAGATTAAGACAGGAGAGGTATTCTTATGAAGATAGATCCTATGAAGTATGTGAACAGGAAGAAAGATAGAGAACTTCTTTCTCGGAGACAGGTTATGGATTTACTTTATAGGAACTTGTCTCTTGTTCAGGAGTTTGACGATTCAAAGTTAGATATTGGGGTAATGTCAAATAAATATTGTGACTTGGCGGTTAAGAGGGGATATCGTAACTATCGGATTGGTACGGTAGCTGATTTTTATCGTCTAGAGGTTTTTGCGTCTGTGTCGAAGTACTTACGGGACTTCGTGAATGATAATGGGGTGTTTTTGGTTGTCTTTAATACACTATCAGATAAGCCGATATCTTGTGTGTTTCGGTCGTTGGTGGGGAAAGATTTCATTGATCTTTCTCTATTTCCTTGTCCGTATGGGTTAGACTTATTCGAGGAGTCATTTACGTATGGGGATACTTTGGTTATTTCAGAGGGTATTTATGATGCTGATGTACTTAGAAGTCTTTACCCTAATACCTTAGCGATTATGACTAGTTCAGTTAGTGTTATGATGGGTGAGGTTTTAAAGACATTGACAGATCATTTTATACTCTGTTTTGATAATGATAGTGCTGGGGCTAGGGGACTTGAGGTGTCGGAGAAACGATTAAAGAGAGTAAATAAAGACTGTGTGGTAGAAGTATTGCCGATATATAGTGGGGATAAGGATATTGGAGAGTTAGAGGATAAGGTATTCTTTAGAGAGATTGATGGGGATGGGAGACTGGATAGGGAAACATTTTATCGGACTCATTTATCTAGTCTGGTCGTAAAAAACTAGGAGGGGTATATTTGAATGTAGAAACGTCTTTTCGGAAGGAAATTATCTATCTTATTAATGAGGTATTAAATATGGGTCTGGATCGGGATGTAACGTTATGGAAGGTTAGTAGTAAGTGGGTGAATCGGTGTTTTAACTGTACACTAGAGGGGATTAAGACGATTTGTGGTGGTAAGTGTTGTCATAGTCAGTCGTATTATCCGCCTCGTGCTGGTAAGAACGGGATGTGTGACTTCTTGGATATGGAAAAGGGTTGTCTGTTTTCAATGGAGGATAAGCCGATTATCTGTATGATTTATCCGTTTATATTGAACGAAAACAATACACTAGTAATTCATCATAGGTCAATGAATCTTCATTGTAAGGAGAATTACGGGTCTGGTCCGAGATTTATCGAGGCATTACGGGGTGGGTTGGAGGCGACGTTTGGTAAGCCTTTGGTGGACTACATTTCTGAGGCGACGGAGTTGGGGATTGATCCGTATTTTGAAGTAGATAAAAATATTCTGGAGACAGTGAGGAGAGAAGAGGAGTGGGCGGAGGTGTCTGTGAATCCTCAGCCTAGAACGAAGTTTCCTGTAGAGAGTAATCCAAAAGACGGTATTTCTAAAGTAGTAGATCGGTTGTTGGTGTTACGGGATGTTGAAGAGTTTTCTGATCTTGTGGAGTTTGTAGAAGAACTTCATGAGAATGGGGAGTTAACGGAAGGTCTTCGGTTTTATTTCGTGTATCGGTTGGAGTCTATCACAAATATATAGGGGGTATGTACGTATGAAACATGTCTGTAAGAAAGAGGAGTTTTTTCAGGTCTTAGATAGGAAAAAAATTCGGTACAAAACGGTAGAAAAGCGGGTCTTTACTTTAAACAACAAACAGTATAAGACTTCGGAGTTACACTTTTCTACGCTTGATGAGATGGTTAGTCTTGTAGAGCATCTTATGTCGGAACAGGGGAGAGACTATTACTTGTTTGTTTATGATGTTTTCTATAATTCTTCTAGATATGTCTTAGATTTCTCGATTCAGCGGGAAGATAGGAGGGAGTAGGCTTGAAGTGCTTTTTAGATACAGAGTTTACGGGACTACATAAAAACACAACCCTAATTAGTATTGGGTTGGTCACGGAGACGGGGAAGAAGTTTTATGCGGAACTAACGGACTACGATAAGAGTCAGGTGGATGAGTGGATACAGGAGAATGTGATTGATAATCTCAATTATTCTCGGGGAGATAATGACTATAATACTCCGGATTGGTTTTATCATGGGGATAAGGATTTTGTTTCTGAGAAGTTAGGAGAGTGGTTATCTCAATTTGAGTCGGTGGAGATTTGGTCGGATTGTCTTGCGTATGATTGGGTTTTGTTCTGTGACTTGTTTGGGTCTGCTCTTGAGATCCCTAGTAATGTGTTTTACATACCGTTTGACTTATGTACTCTGTTTAAGGTAGTAGGTATTGATCCGGATATAAGTCGAGAACAGTTTGCGGGTCTGGATGTGTCGAGTAGTAATAAACATAATGCGTTATGGGACGCTCAGATGATTCGTCATTGTTACTGTCGGGTCAAAGATCTTATAGGGAGTTCTTCTATGTAAAAGTGGTTGATTTTAACCACTTTTTTCCGTATATAAGGGTGTACGTACTAGACAGGGAGAGAATTCGTAACATACAGAAGGTGGTTGTGTATGGATAGAGTCGTTCATTTTAAAAAGTCGAAGTATGATGTGTATATAGGGAGACCGTCTAAGTGGGGTAATCCGTTTTCGATTGGTGTTCATGGTACTCGGGATCAGGTCATTGAAAAGTATAAAGTTTGGGTACTTGGTCAGGATGAGTTAATGGATTCTATACAGGAGTTAGAGGGTAAGGTGTTGGGATGCTGGTGTAGCCCTAGTGCGTGTCATGGTGATTTTTTAGTGGAACTAGCTGATTCGTATAATTTGTATCGGAAGTATTTACTAGGTTTCTTATGTGGAGATACTGAAGATTTAATTGACTGTGATGTTTTAAGTTTTTCGGAGTGGTATGTGCTGGAGTGCGGGGGGTGTGTCGGGTGACAGGGGTTCTAGTTGAGATTATACAGGAAAGTCAGCCTTTGGATGGTAATTCTGAGTCTAATTTAGATGGATTAATAGAGAAAGTGAATGACTTTTTACAGCAGAGGGTAGATGCGTATGTGGTAAGTTTGATTGACTTATCACTTTCTCATATTATAATTGATAGGAGTATCTTGTATACAGTAACTATCACGTATACTATGGTGAATCCGGACTCAGACTTTAGTGAGTGGAAGACAAATATTCCAACTATTTTTAAATAAAACTCGTGAGGGGTGTAGGCATGGGAATTACGTTTTTGAATAGTCCCATGGGTAGTGTTTTTCAGGCGTTTGAGGAGTTATACCCGGATAAAGACTGTCTATTTGAGTTTGTACCACAAATAGAAGGGGGCGGGTATGGGGTTACTATTTTTCCGGATGATGGGAGTACTACTGTTATTTTTGTGGATATCAATTTATCATATTTAGACATGTTGGATATCATTACTCACGAATTAGCTCATTTGGTGGTAGGTGTTGTTGGTGGGGACGGACATGGAGAAGAGTGGGGTAAAGTTTACGGGTTTATATTGGACAAGTATGAAGAAATCGAGAAGAAGAGAGTCTTTGGGTAGAAGGTGAGGGGGTTATAGTTTGGGTCAGACGATGGAGATGTTAGAACTGGATTCTCATTTAAGATCGGTTAAGAATCATACGTTGTTTAAGAATAAACATATACAGGTTCTTAGGTCATTGGTATGTGTTTGTGGTAGTAGTTCGTTTCATGTGGGAAGTTCTACTCAATTTATACATATTAAGTGTACGAGTTGTGGTCACGAGACATGTCTGTAGAATACGATTAGAAAAGGGGTTTTTACTTTGACAAAAAACGGTAAAGGTAAGGTAACGGATATTAACAAGGGTAAAAAGGGAAACAAGGAAAAGGAAGTTAGTCTTGGGGTTAGTCCTGATATGTTGAATATGAGTGAGGAGGAGTTGAACACTCCGGTTACTCGTGGGGAATTCATTTCGGTGTTGGAACAGGTTTCTTCGAATATCAAAGAAATCACGAACTACATTAGTGAGGACATGAATCAGTTGTTTCAACGGTTCACATACCCTAGTAGTTTGAAGTTGACTGCTATTATGAATTTATTGGATTCTCAGGACGTTATTTCTAAGGATGATATTGATAAAGAGACTCAAAGAATTTATGCTGAGGCGGTTAAGAAGGCGAAGGAAGATTCTGAGAAGGTTTCTATGGAACAGAAAGAAAAAGAGGAAGAGTTTAAGAAAGTCGTAGATGAAGTGGTTGATGAAGTGGTTGATGAAGTTGTTAAAGAAGAGAAAGACAATGTAGTTGAGTTGAAGGTAGAGAAGTAAAGATTTCAGATCTTTTTTACTAGGAGAACACTTCGGGGTAGGAGTGTTCTCTTTTAATACCGTATTATTATATATAAAGGTAAAAGGGAGGTAGGGGGTGGTTTTGTGGCGTGTGTTCGTTGTGGAGATACAGGCGAAAAAAAGATTGAATTTTGTAGAAGTTGTTGGTCAATGAGGGATATTGGAGGGGATAGTTTCGAGACTGGGTGGGTTTTACCGTATTATACTACAGAGGTATATAATCTTCAGAGGGTAACTAAGAGTAGGCATACTGTTGAGGTCATGTTTCAGATTGGTGATTTGTTTCGGAGTATTGTGTGTAATGTGACAGGGAGTGTTAGTGGGTTTGAGATTATGTTTGCGGCTGTTGACGAAGCGTGCTACATTTTAATGGAGGAAAATGCGGGAGAAGAGGAGGTAGAGTTTTTTAGACATACGGGGGAGTCTGTGTTTATTAATCTGGTTGAAGAACAGATAAATCAGTTGGAGTCTCATGTAGTGTCTTGTAGATTCTTATTTTTCTCAGAATTATCGTTGTTGTAGGAGGTGTGTCGGTGTTAGATGGGGTTTGGGTGGACAGACAGGAGATCTATACTGATGGGTGCCGGTTAGACGGTGGTCAAGGTTCTGGCTGGTCTGCTGTTGTAATATTAGACGGAAAAATTGATACGATACTTTCAGGGGTGTGTCGGGGTAGGATGTTTTTGACAAACAGTCACAGAGTAGAGTTATTTGCGATTTACCGGGCTTTGACTTCTGTGGGAGATTACCCTACTACGGTTTACACAGATTCATTGAGTTTTGTACGAACAATCAGTATGAGTAATTGTATGCGTGTTGCGTCGGAGTATAAGGATGCTGATTTGTGGAGACAAATTATTAAGATAAAGAGTAAGAAAAATGTCATGTTTAGGTTTGTTAGGTCTAAGTCTGGAAATATATATCATGATCTAGCTCATTTTCATGCTAGAGAAGTGATTAAGAATAAAACAGTAGGTTTAAACGTATAATAGTCTAGGGAGGGTTTTAATTGTCTAAGGTTATCATTTTTCATCATACTGATTTGGACGGGATTGTTTCAAACACGGTAGCGTATAAGTATTATCATGGGTTAGGGTATACAATCACTTCTCAGAGTTGTGGGTATCATGATATAGATGAGAAGGTTGAAGAGTATTTAGATTCATATCGGTATGATGTAGAAACTACAATTTTTATTTGTGATATTAGTGTGAGTCGGAGAGTAGCGGAGAGACTGGATTCCGTCCCTAATTCTAAGGTGTTATTAGATCATCATCAGTCAGCGTTGGAAAATTTAAGCTCTGATGGAAAAAATTTGGACTTTGATTGGATGTGTGTACGAGAGGGAGATAGTGCGTCGTTATTGGTGTATAATTGGGTTATAGGTAAGTGTGAGAATAATGAAGAGTTAGAGGGATTAAAGATAAATTTATTACGGTATCATGAGTTAGTATATTTAACGGACTTATGGGATTCTAAGGGAAGAACGAGTCAACAATATTTGGATTCTCAGGAGAAGATTGATAAATTAAACTGTCTTCTGAAGGATTTGGGTTTATGTGATTTTCGTGCTCGGTTTATTATGAATCCGGTAGTGGAGTTTTCTGATGTGGAAGAGGCGGTTATTCGTACGTTAACGAAGATACGAGATAAACATACGAAGGGTGTAAGGGTATATCGGTTTCAGTTTAAAAGGGAGAATGAAGTTCCGGTATACTATGGATTAGCGTTTTCAGAGAAGTATCCGTCTGAGACTGCGGAGTATGTGTTCTCTAGGGATAAGGAACTCTTGTTTATTTTCATCATTAACATGAATAGGTTGTCGGTTTCTCTTCGGAGGAATGGGTTTCATAAATTGGAAGATAGTGTTGACTTAAGTAAGGTTGCCGGTCAGTTTGGTGGTGGGGGTCATCCGTATGCGGCTGGGTTTCCTTTCACTATGAAAAATTACTACGGAGTAATTTCGTCTATAGCTAGGTCGGAATTCTATATATAGAATAGATAGGTTAATTTAGGACTAGGTGGAGGAATTTAGGTATGTTATATTTATCTAGTATGGGAGTATCTTTTGTAGACTCTTTTATTGAGGAGATTCGGTCTCGTGTCTTCCGGAAATCTATTGCGTATAAGTCTTCTGTTATTGAGGTCAATATAAAAATGGATTTTCGGGATTCTTTGAGGTTTCACTTTGAGGGGAACTATTTTGTGATTCAGTGTATCTCTGGTGGTATTAAAATTAAAGTAGAGTCTATCGAGTCGATAAAGGGGAGTTATGATAGAGATAAAATTGAAGAGTTGTTGAGTGGAGGGTTACTACGGGTTAAGTTTAAAAAGCCTGTCATAGCCTCCTCTTGTTCTGTGGCTGGGTTATGTAACAAGGATAGTTTGGTGTTATTCTTCGTAGATGTAGAAAAAGACAGTTGTTACACATATTTCAGTGGGGTAGATAACTCTGAGGGTCGGTATATAAAAGAGACTTTAGGTAGGGATAAGGATTGGATTTCTCAGAAGGGTTCGTATCTGGGGAGGTCAGATATTATCCTTAATTGTTTTGAATTGGTTTTATAGGGTGGTGGAGGTTTGGTTAGCAATAAGATTTTATCATTGATGTGTAAGGTATTGGATAGAAGGTTACAGAAGGGTACACCGTGGCAGTATATGTATGTACTGATATCAGGTAGGGATGGGTCTAGTCCGGTTGAGTTAGGGACTCTAACAATTAACTGTTCTGTAGAGTTACGGACTAGAAAACACTTATTTCAGTTAGGTGATAAGTTTAGTATGATTTATCTGGATTTAACAGGAAGTAGGTATAAAACGTCTCTTAAACCGAGTAATGCTATGACACGATCTTATCTGATTAATAGTTTGGACTTCGATCTGTTGGTAGATGATGAGTTATGTACGAATGTTAATAAACTTATCGGAGGACAGGACGTTGTTCGGAGGGGATTTCGGAATCCTTTCCCTGTTGAGTTTAGTAGTTATGAAGATAACAGGAAATTACTTCCTGTAGCGTTTTTGAAGAATGACGCGACTCAGATAAATGTAACGGGTAAGGGAGACGTTTCGGTGGGGAGTTTAGATAAACTTACATTAGGTACACCGGTGTTTCACAGTAGTAAACAAAAGTACAATTACTTGGATATGAGTTCATTCAGAGCGGTTAGAGAGTTCAATTCAGAATCTTTTGCTGTCATACCTATGGCTTTTTTAGATTATGATCACGAATACATACTTGATTTTAAAGAGGCGAAGAAGAGGTTGGGATGGAAGTAGTAAGTCAGTTAGTGAGGTGAGACAGTGATTAATGAGAAAACTCTATCTATGATATGTAAGGTACTAAATAAAAAGTTGATTAATTCTCATCCTTAGGGTGAAATGCAAATCTTGGTAACAGGGTATGTGGAGTTTGGTCATATATCTTTTATGTGTTGGGTTAATCTGAGAGAGTATAAGCATCAGTATATTTATGGAAAGAATTATAGTGTTATCTATATTGATCTGTCTGGGGGTTCGTTTAGAGTTAATATCACACCTAGTGGGGTCATTAGAAGTAGATTTAAGTTTAAGGGTGAGTTAGATGACTTAATTGATGATACATTCTGTCGTGATTTAGAGGAGAAGGTAATAAGTCAGACGGTACAACGAAGAGAGATTAGGCATGTATTTCCGAGGGAGTTTAAGAGTCTAGATACTAAGTTGAATATACTTCCGGTAGTATTTCTTAATAACGATGGGTCTAGTACGAGTTATACTTTGCCGGGTGATTCTTCTCCTTGGGAATTACGTAAGATGAGTTTGAAACTATTGGGACAGGGAATAAACCCTTTAGATATGAAATCATACGTTAGAGATGCGTTAACAGGATATATGTCTTTCTCAATTATCCCGTTAAATTATCTACAGTATTTTACAAAATAAACTAGGTGGTGACTTTTAAGTGATTAACAAGAAAACATTGTCTATGTTCACTAAGACTTTGAATACATTTTTTAATAAGCCTTCAACAGGAAAGTGGACGGTGTGGAGGGTGAAGGTTAAGGTAGGTACGAGTCCGGAAGGAACCCTTACGATGCCTATTAAATTTGTTCCAGGACATAACTCAGTGAAGTTTTATATGGGGAAAAAGTTTAGTTTTATTTACATGGACGTATCTAGTTCTTCATTTGACTTTAAACATGAAGATTGTGATTTCAGTTTTACTCTCAACAATAAAATAGATGATGAGGATACTAAAGATAAGATAATTCAGGCTGTTAAGGTGTACAAACCAGACCCTAAATCTGTAGCGAATAGTGTTAACAAGGAATTTGATTCATTCTTTAGTGGTAGGAAGAGCGTTTTGCCGTTATTTTGTTTGAGAGAGGATGGGTCTACGGTTGCGGGTGTTGTGGGGACATATGGTATGAGATCGTACACTGTTTACGTGGAAAGACATGGTTTAGAGGATCGGATATTCACAGACCCACTCATACTACCTAAATATTTTTCATCTAATTATGGGACTAAAAATCCGAAGGATAGACCGGAACTATTTTTCTTACCTATGGAATTGAAGGTTTAGGGGGTTGGGTTGGTGGTTGAACAGGAACATAAAAAGTTCATGAATTTGATACTTAGGTTCGTTAAAAATATCTTACAGAAAAAGAAGTTTCTAAATTCGGTACTAGTACTGAACACTTTGGGTAGAAGGTTTTCAGCGAAAAATAACGTTAGTCTAAATATAGATGTTTCAGCGGTCGAGGTCAAAAAGTTAAAAGACGGTGTGTATGTTATCGGAATGAGAGTGGGTATGGGAAAAAGCTATATTTACCTCGACCCTTATATTCAGGACGAAGAAGTTGATCAAAAATTTATTGATTCGTACTTGGATAGTAAGAATAGGATGGGTGTATTTTTTAACGTGGATACATTCGTAAAAGACGTAGAGAGGTATACTGATGATATAAATAATTTTATCCCTTTTGTTTCTGTTAATTTTAACACGAATAAGGCGGGGTTTTTGATGTATAATTACTCGAAGAGGAAGAGGGCTAAGTGGGAGAGTACGAGTAATCCGTTTGATTTAGGGTCTTACAAAAATCTTCTACATGGTTTAGCTACATTTCTACTGATTAGGAGAAAGTACGATCTGTGATTTGGAAAAAATACTATAGGAAAAATGGGATCTCTGGTCTCATTTTTTTCATTTTCGTATTGACTTGTATATATTTGTATGGTATACTTAAAGTGGAGTTGGGAGATAGTAATGATAGACAGATAAATTAGAGAGGGGTCATTTACATGGCTAGAGAGAGTATCTTATCAATTCTTCGAAGAAACGGTCGGACTCGGTTTTTGAAGAAAAAACATATGAAGTACATTGATGCGTTGAATAAACTTCGGTCTTATCAGAAGGGGAATCTTCGTTTGACGGACGTGGTTGACAATGCGTGGACGCCTTCTAAGTCAATCTCGGATAAGTGTCAAGTTGAGGGTTGTGGAAAACGGATTCGGTATGAGTATATACTGAGGAACGTTGAGACTGAGGAGATGCTGATTGCGGGTAGTACTTGTGTTTGGGCGATGTTAGATCTGTCAAAGGATGAAATCAAAGATTTCAACAAGATTGAACGGACAATCAAGGATTATCATAAGTCTTTAAAGTGGAGATTGGATAATCCGGATGTTTGGGAAAAGGTTGTGGAGTTGAAGAAGAGAGGTTTTCGTGATTTTGAGCCTTTCTGGGTTGAGGCGGAGAGGGTGGATTTAACAGACGAAGATACAGAATATCTCAGAAATCTGGATTTGGATACTGCGGGTACGGTGACTTTGAGTGGACATAGTGGTCATAGTACGGTATCTAGTCTATCTAAGGATGAGTACAAGAAGGTTATGGAGTATCTGGAGTTGTTGAGTGACAAGTATCCTGACAGGAGATATATTCAGTATCTCTGGAGTATATCAAAAAATACGGTGTTGTCAGATCAACAGGTACGGTCAGTAAAGTTAGAGGTTCAGAAGGATTACTATGAGACAAAAGTTAAGTCAAATCCTCCCCTATTGGAACTGTATAATAAGGCTGACGATGAGTTCATTCCGGCTTTTAAGAAATTGGTTGAAGAGAGAAAGGTACGGGTTTACAGTGAGGACTTAAAATTGTTGGATACGGAGCCTGAGAATTTAATTAGTAAGTATCGGAAACAAATCAACGATCATATGAGTTCGGTCGTTTGGGGTCTCTACAGGATAAAAAATGGTGTGGTGTTGTAGTGGGAGGCGGAGGAAACTCCGCTTTTCTTACTTTTCACCGTATATATAGTAGGAGGGGGTGTTGTCATGAGTAGGAAAAATATTTTGATTATACTAGTTACTTCGCTTACTTTGTTTGGTTTTGTTGTGTTTGGATCGTACAGAACTTATAATACAGTTGATGAACGTGTTTTGGTGGCGGGTGATGTGGGTAGTCAAAAAGATAGTGATAGTGATTCTATTTCTTCTGGTACTTTATATATAAGTAGGGAGAGTGAGTCTGATCTGAGGGTTGTAGAGTCTGTAACAGAAAAAAATATAGAACTATTACTCATGGATCGGATTCGTACGGATCTCTATAGAAATAATAGTAGAATTTGTAGTGAGTTGGTTGAGGAGATTGTGGAGGTTTTTTTCTATTTGACGGATTATTACGGATATGATCCTGTGGTTATGTACTCTTGGGTTAAACAAGAATCTACATGGAGAATACGGGTGGTTAGTTCGAAAGGGGCTTATGGTCTTACTCAGATATTGATTCCTACTGGTCGAGAGGTTAATAAGTGGATGGGTATTGAGTGGTATGGAGAGAAGACACTTACAGACCCTATCAAGAACTTACATTTAGGATTCGCTTATTTTGCATGGTTACGGGATATCTTTTCTTCGGATCACACAGCTTTTACAGCGTATTTTTGGGGGATCGGAAATGTAAGGAAGAGTGGTATGGTTATCAGTAAGTACTCTAACAGTATCATGAATATAGCGGATAAAGTGAGGATTTCTCTTACTATGGTATCACTAGGAGATTACTAGTGGTGTGTTGAAAGATTACGGTCATATTTTCGTAGAGGGGGACTAGACAGTGATAGTGGATAAAAATAAGTCAAGATATTCAGATGTTATGGGTAGTATCGTGGAGGATCTACAGAAGAGAGATGTGAATGAGGAGATGGAAGAGAGAGAAATTCTTCGGGAGGTCGAGATCTATCTTATGTATGACCCGGAAGTAGATGCTTTTCTTTTCTCTATACCTGGTAAACAGAAAAGTGCGTATGGGTACTTTGATGAACAGGAAATTTTGGGTAAATTGACGGAGTTGGTTGTGTCTCATAAGGGAGTTACTTCAGAACGTACAATACGGAATTTAGCGGTTGAGTATGGTATGGAGGGTCTTCCGGTTATGGTGGACTTGGATTACTTGGGTCGGAGACGTTGGAAGGGTAAGACGAAGGATGCGGATATTGTGTTTGCTGGGGCTCTTGCTGGAAAGAAGTTGCCTACGTCTGTTTTGACATACCCGTCTTGGAAGGGTCGAAAAAAAGGTCGGGTCATGGGTGAGGATATTGGAAGAACTAAATAACTTACGGGGTGGGAGATAGTATGAGAACAGCGGATAAAAAAACAAGTCGGTCAATCTTTGAACAGTTACAGAAGAAAAAAGAGAATAACCCTAACATGGATGTTTCTGAGGGAGTAGATCGTGAGGAAGAACGTCAAGATGAAGTAACTGATGTGTCAATGGTAGCTTCTCGGTCAGATACAAAAATGTTTTCTCGGGGAGCGGCTGATTCTATGCGAGATCGGGAAAAGGCTCGTAGGGATAAGGAGAAAGAAGTACAGTCAATAAAGAACAAGGGAGTCAAGAAGAAGATTCAGATAAATGAATCGGATGACTTTTTTGTTGATATGTTGAAGATGAGTGCGGTTAATGAAGATCGTGGAACGATTGTTAGGTCTCTTTTGGGTCTGTTCTTATCTGGAACGTTGGAGTCGTATGAGATAGATGGGTTAAACAAAGAACAAATTATTACGTTGATTGAAGAATTCAAGGATGAGGTAGAGTCTGTTTTAACATAATCTAACTGGTGGTGATTTTGTGGAGTTTGTGATTAAGAAGAGGGAAGAACATGAGGAGATTAACGAGAAGTGGACTCTTGTTAAAGTTGATTGGAAGACAATGGAGAAGAAGGCACAGAAGTACGGTGGTAACATTGAGTTAATGATGGAAAAAGAGTATAAAATGAAGGCGAACTTGGTGTATCCTCATTATTCGATTGTTTCTCCGGGGGTACTGAAGTTTGAGGACTGGGTACTTAAATATAAAAATATACCACATAATAGATTTTTCATTGACGTGGACGCTGAGTTCCAGGATAATAAGATTCTTGGTAACTTAATTCCGGATAAAGACGGTACTACTTGGACTCCTAAGGTTACGGGTTTTTCTGGTGTAACTATTACTAAAACACAGAGTAAGAGTCCGGTTCAACAAGTTTCTGTAAGTAAGAAGGCTACTAATAAAAAAGATGATACGGAACTTGTTAAGAAGACTCAGACTACAGGGAAGAAAGAGGAAGAGGGTGAGAAAATTTCTATGAGTAAAGCTACTGTAATCAAGACGAAAAACAAGCGGGAAAAGGCTCGGCTGTATCGGGAGTTGGGTGACTTTTTATACGAGGACTTGTTTAAAAAAAGTCTGAAAGATGCTCATGTGGATCCGGTTCTTATCTTAAATGGTAGTAATGAGATTTACTCGATTGAGTTGTTTATTAACTATATCGGGGATAAAAGTATTACAGATAAAGAGTGGGGAGACTTGATTAAGGCTACTATTAACACAAGAAAATACACTGTATTAAAGTCGGGTACGGATGCGTTGAGTCAGCCGTATGTTAAAATAGACCTTCGGGATAAAGATGTAATTAAGAAGATGGTCTCGAAACATAAGTTAGATGAACAGTATGGGTGGACTACTATGGAAGATATCACAGAGTCTACACTAGCGGCTGATTATATGGATGATATGGTGTACAATCATGTGATTCACAAGCATGAGGGGATTGAAGATTGGATTGTTCACTTAGACTATGACTACAAGCCTAGGGAGAACGCGTATCATGTATTCTTTACATTTAGACGGGACGTGGAACAGTCTGTTTTATACGATATAGGAAAGAGATATGACGTACGGTTAATGTATGACTTGAAGAAAGGTCATTATCTCGGTAAGACGGTTTTGAAAGATACAAAGGTCGAAGAGTTAAAGGAATGTATTGAATTAGCTAAGAGTCTGTATCAGGTTTAATAGTAACAAAGAGGTGCCCTAATACTTAGTATTGAGGGCATTTCTCCGTATTTATTATAGTGGGGTAAAAAATTAGAAGGGGGATTTTTGATATGTTGACTAATGAGTTAAGACCGGGTTCTTGGGGTAGTATGGCTGGTCAGGAATTGAACAAGAAAATTTTACAGTATGTGGTGAGAAATCCAGAGGATTCACCGAGGTCTATTATCTTAAGTGGTGTTTTTGGATCAGGTAAGACTACGAGTGCGAGGATTTTGGCGAGAGAGTTGAATGGGATCAAAGACCCTAACTATGACCTGACGTTATCGCCGTTTTACTTTGAGTATGATGCGACGATTATTGGTAACGTGGAGAGGGTTCGGGAGTTACGGGATGTATTTAGTTCGGGGTCAAAAGAGTTCTGGAAAGTGATTGTATTGGATGAGGTTCATGCGGCGAGTAGTCAGGCTCAGACTGCTTTATTGAAGGTGTTGGAGGAGGTTGAGGGTAAAACCTTTTTTCTACTGTGTACGACGCATATTGATAAGGTGATACCTACTATCAGATCTCGGTCGTTGGAGTTGATTTTTGGACTTGTTCCTAGGGATGATATTGTGGAACATTTAACGGGGATAGAAGATAGGTTGGGTATATCTGTGTCGGACGATGTGAAAAGATTGATTGCGACTCGGAGTATGGGACATATGAGAAATGCTCATATGTTGTTAAACAAGTACATGTTGGTAGGAGACGAAGTATTTCGGGAGTCAGTTCGATCAGGATTAGACTTGTATAGTAACTTATTTCAGTCTATCTTAGAGAATCGTGAGGATGGGGTTTTAACGTATCTAAAGGAGTTAAAGACGATTCCTATTATGTATTTACAGAAGGATTTTTCGGACTTTATCTTTGAGATCATGAAAGAATTTTCGGGGGTGGGTACAAAGGATAGTTTGATTAAGAAACTTGTGGCGGGTTACGGAAATAACGTATTAAAGATAGTAAAGAATTATTACAGTGATTGGTCGGAGAATATCTTTAGGTCTGAGGAAGATTTTCAATCAGGTATGTTACTTTACTACCATTTACTTTCAGCCGATGCTAAAACAGCGCAGAGTACACAGACTTCTGGGGGAAAATCTCTTAAAGAGCGGGCTATGAAACGGTAGAGGTTTACGTGGGAGGTGGTTTTCGTTGGCGTTTAGATTGTATGAGTGTGATTTGGATTCGGAAGAATTGCCGGAGAAGTTACAGGATTTGGCTAGTATTGTGTACACACGTCACTATTATGCGAATTCGTCTGAGAAAGAAGATTTACTTTCTACTGGTGTGCTAAAAGCGTATGAGCTTTTAGCCGCCGGTCATTGGGACAAGTCTAAGGGGTCTCTTCTTAACTTCTTATATTCGGGAATGAGAAATGAGATGCATAACTATCTTTACCGTAATAAGAATAAGAGGGAGATTTGTTACGAGGACTTTCATAATGAAAGTGTGGAAGATTCATACTTTGAGATGGACTTTATCAGTATCCCTAAGTGTATCATTGAGTCAGTGTGTCGGGAGTTTCGTACGTATGGTGATGTGAGTTTATTTGTGGAGAAGGACTTAAGAAAGAGCGGGTTCAAGGTCTCGATAAATGAGAAGGGGGGAGAAGATAGTGAGTGTAATTTACGAGGTGGGTTTGGTAAGGATTTTTACCGGGACTTAATACGTAGACTAAGTGGGGCGGTTATATGGAAAAGCATGGAATTCTATCGCTGATTAACTTGAGCGAGAAGGAGTCTGAGACATATTTAGAGTATCTTAGACTTTCTAGTAAGTCTCCTATCTATGATTTTGTAAAGTATCTTATAGGAGAAGATTATATCAAGTTTTTGGATTTACTTGCTGGGTCAACGGTCAAGATTCCTAGTAGGAAAGCATTGTTTCGGGATATTGAGAGTATTAAGATTTACTTATACGTAGAGAAACACGGTTTTACGGAAGAGTCGATGATGTGCGCGTCTAAGATTTTTGGTAAGAAGATGTATTTTATACGGAGTTCGGTTAAGCGGGTAAGTAAGATTTTAGAGGGTAGAGGGGACGAAGAATTTTTTACGGACGAAGACTTTGAAGATTAAACACAGAGAGGGTCGGTACTAGTGGATAACGAGAAGGATTTAGATGAGATTCTTCATAATGAAGGTGAAGAGAAAGAGCGGGAAGTTGACACGAGTAAATCAGGTGACTTTGATGTACTAGATATTTTAGATGATGTGGAAGTAGACTTAAATAATGATGGTAATGAGGATAAGGAAGAGAAGGAAGTAGAAAAAACAGATAGTACTTCTTCTAAGGTGGGTGTAGGTGTAGGGAGAGAAGATTCATCTGAGAAGATCAAGGTACTGAGAGATGCGATTCGTAACAGTGACTTGTTTGGTGGAGAAGGGAATATGGGGTCGGGGGATGTTATTGAAGATCTAATTGGTTGGTTACAAAACAGAGATAAAATTCCGTCAGATCCCCTAAGTTCGTTTACAGCTAATTCTGAGGTCAAGTTGGAACGAAGTATAGACTTTAACATACTAATGGCTATGTCTAGGAGAGCTTCTAATTTGTTGGATTTTATCTCAGAATCGGAGAAGGCGTTGTTTGACCCTAACGATATTCTAGGTATGGAAGTAGACGATTTGAAAGAACGTCATACGGCTGCGTCTAAGTCGTTTGATAACATGATGGAACTGACTCGGAAACTGTTACACAGTTTGAAGAAGGACAAGCGGGATGAAGAGGTAGATAAACTAAAAATGTTGTTGAGTTCTTTGCCTTCAGAGAAACTGGTTGATTTAATTCGAGTTTTGAAGTAGTAGGGTGGGGTCTAAGATATGGATAGTAATAACTTGATTTATTCTTTGGGGGATGACAGTTCGTTTGTTAACATGACAAAGGATGAAAAACTTATCTTGAAGAGAGCACTCTTAGAGGAAATATACAGACGGGAGAAGATCTCTACTTCAAGACAGATACGAGAGATTGAGCCGGTTGAGAGTTGGTTGGAGTCGGAGTACTTTCTGGGACCGAACTTTGTATACTTGTATGACTACTGGAAAGATACAATACGGGATATTTTTCGTTCGGATAGAACAGATAGGATAACGGAGGTAGTTTTAGGAGGATCGATAGGTACGGGTAAGAGTACCACGTCCATTATTATAATGTTACGGAAATTCTATGAGTTATCGTGTTACGAAAATATTCCGGTACTTCTTAATCTTATGCCTACGTCTACGATTGTGTTCATTTACTTTAGTGTGAATAAAAATCAGGCGGAGATTACGGGTTTTGGGGATATGAGGTCTATGATTGATTCAATACCGTACTTCAAAGATCACTTCCCTAGGAAAGAGAAGTTAGACTCTGTGATTGTATTTCCGGAGAATATTATGATGACGTACGGTTCTGGTACTCAACACTCGATTGGTATGAACGTGTTGGGTTCTATCTTGGATGAGGCGAACTTCTTTAGGGGAGAGTCGAGTGGGTCTCAGGTTGTTTCTTCTTCGGCGTCTCGTATTTCTGACTTGTACTCAAGTATCGTGAATCGTAGTAAGTCTCGTTTCGTGAGTTCGGATGGGTACGATAGTTCGTTGAGTATCTTGGTATCTTCGTCTACTCATGAAAGTTCATTTACAGAACAGAGGATACGGGCGGGGATGAAGGATCCACATACACTGATTCGGACGCCTAAGTTGTGGGAAGTAAAGCCGGGGGCGTATTCGAAGAAGAAGTTTTATGTGTTTCAGGGTAATAGTTCGTTAGACCCGTTTATTATTGAGTCTGTAGAGGATGTAAATAGATTTCGATTGTCTGAGGGTCTTTCTCGGTACACGAAAAAGGATGAGGTTAGTCAGGTAGAGTCAGATGGGGATTCTGACGAGACAGAGGTAATTAGAGAGGCGATTGATAATTTACCGGATCATCATAGGGACTTGTTTTTGGATGTTCCGGTAGACTTGAAAAAGGGTTTTGATACGAACATTATTCGGTCGTTGCAGGATATTGGTGGTGTGTCGGTTGCGCCTATGGGGAGATTGTTTAGTTCTAAAGATGTGTACAAGAGAGTTTGTAAGCCTTACTTGTCTCACCCGTTTATACAGGAGGCTGTTGTTATATCTACAGGAGACTCAGTTCGGTTACATGACTTCTTATATCCGGGGTACAAGTTCAAGGACCCTAGTAAGAAGAGATTTATTCATATCGATCAGTCGATAACAAGTGACAGTACAGGGATTGCGTGTGGATATATAAAGGAAATGTTGGTGGAGGATGATGTAACAAAGCCGATTATTGCTTTGGACTTTGTATTACGGATTCTACCACCAAAGCCACCAAAGAGGATAGCGATTTATAAGATTAGAGATTTTGTTATTTTTTTGAATCGGACGATGGGACTTCCGATAGCGAAAATATCGTATGATATTTTTAGTTCAGAGGATTCGAGACAGATTTTAACAGAGATGGGATATAATGCGGTGTATGCGTCTGTAGATAGAAATGATAAGGCGTATACGGATTTAATTGAGATCATGTATGAGGATAGATTAGAAATTTATGATTATGAACCGTTTAGAGTGGAATTATTTTCATTAATACATAACCGGGAGAAGAAAAAAGTGGATCATGGGAAGGAAAACGTGGATGGGAGTGCTGGGTCAAAGGACACCACAGATGCGGTTTCGGGTGTGGTTCACGGTATACTATCATCTACGTTTAGTAGTGCGAGTGTATATAATGGGATAGATGATTTTCGTATGGCGAATCCGGTTTCTTCGTCTTTTTATATAGGACATGGAAACTATCAGGAGAAGGGAAACGTGTCGGACTTAATTGACAGAGAGATTGGTCGTATTTTAGATGAGTTTTAGGTAGTGAGGGGGAAGAGATTTTGGATATAAATGTATTTGGACGTACGTTTAGGTTTAATGTGTTCTCTGGTCAGGAGTTAGATGAGGGAGATATTCACGATAAAATTGTTGAAGAGGTCGAGAGGATTGACTTTGACGAAGAGGTTTTAGAGTCGTATGATATTGAAGATCTCAGTAAGAATCCCTATGGGAATATGGAGGGTATTGAAGAGTCGGTAAAACATACATCACCGAAGGATATTAGGAAGTTAATTAGTTCTAGTGATGTAGATTTACGAGGGGTTATTTCTGCGTTACGAACGGATTTTTCTGTGGAGGCGACGTTTAAAGAGAATGAGGAAATGAGTAAGGATCCTTTAGTAGGTTCTGCTATGGAAATGATTACAGACGATTGTTGTATGCCGGATCCGGCACATGATAAAATTGTTTACGTGGAGTCTTCAGACAAAAAGCTGGAGAGGTTTTTGAATGAGTTCTTAGATAATAACGTAGACATTGAGAGTCGAGTGTGGGAGTGGGCGTATGAGGTTGCCAAACATGGTGACTTTAAGTTGCGGAGACGGGTCATTGAAGGGCGTGGGGGTAAGAAGGTTCATTACGAAAACGTGACTGAGGGATGGAAGGTTGCTCGGATTGAGTATCTAGGTACGATTCTCGGGTACTTAGATGAGGAAGAGGGTTCTCCGAGACTGGAAAATCCTGAAGAGTTCGTCCATTTCATGAGTACGAAAATGACGAAGAGGGCGAAAGTCAAGGTTCGTATGTCAAGTGGTGTTGGTAAGGATGGGGACAAAGAAGTTCGTGATATTACTTGTTACAAAGTATTTGGGACAAGTTTAATGGATAATGCACGGTATATTTATCGGATTATTAGTCTTTTAGATGATATGTTAATTATGAGCCGGGTTGCACGGTCTACTCAGTTTAATGTGATTTCGGTTGAGGTGGGGCAGGCTGGTCCGAGACAGACTCAGGAGATTCTTTCTGATGTACGGAGACGAGTTGAGGGTCATACTCGTATGGGTAAGAATAAGGGTTTGAAGACGGATCCTTCTCCGATTCCAATTAACTCTAATGTGTATATACCTACTCGTGAAGGTAAGGGTGATATCAACGTTAATTCGGTCAATGAGTCAGTGGACGTTCGTTCTATTGTAGATATTGACTACTTTAGAAATAAATTGTTTGCTACACTACATGTGCCTAAGTCTCATATGGGATTTGAAGAGGATTCAGTTCCGGGATTCTCAGGAAATACTGCCCTAACGAAGATGGACTTTAGATATGGTCGGATTGTGCAGAGGGATCAGTCGATTGTTCGTCACGGTATTCGGGATCTTTGTAATAACTACTTAGAATTTCGGGGTCGGTCTTCGGACACGAATAAGTTCACAGTACAGATGAGAGAGATTCAGTCTTCTGAAGAGAGTAGTATGATTCAAGACTTTATGGAAAAGCTTGGGTTGCTTGATCAATTACTTAATACTCTAGGGGAGTATGAGGATAAGATTGATCGTACTAGACTACTGAACTACGTCTTTAACTTGATTGGGATTGATCTGTCTAATATTGCTACTGATGAGTTTCAGAAAGAATTAGACAAGTATCGGGATAAGCAGAGACGTGACTATGGTGATACTGATAGTGGAAGTTCTGAGGACGATGATGAAGAAGAGGGTACAAAGAAGAAGGTAAAGAGGGGTAGTAGGGAAAAAGAGGCGGATGAGGACTTAGAGAATTGGGGTGTGGTTCGTGGATAAAATCTTAGAAGGATACATGAAGGAATTGGATATAGCGTTTTCTTCTGGAGACCCTGAAGAGATTAAACGAGTCAACAAAAAAATCCATGCCCGTCTATATGGGGTCTCAGATAACACGTTGGATAGTGATTTCGTTGGTAGTATTAAGGGTAAGCCGGTCTATAAGAACTTGAAGAAGTCTTTAGTGGGGGAAGGGTTGGATAGTGAGGATAACTTAAAGATGTTATCCTCACTCGTTACGCATTTAGTGATAGAAAGTTCTTTACGGGGTGTGGATATTAAGGAATATCCTGTTAAGGAGATTTTGGAGGCTGTTAGGAAAATTGTGTATGAGGGGGATCAGGGTCATGATATTAGAGACTTCCTCAGAAAAAGATATTCAGAGTTTCTTAACTGAGTATAAGTATCTTCACCCTGTCTTTGAGGCAGGGTGGAGAGAGTTACGGAATGATACAGAATTTAAAAGACTTCAAAGGTCAAAAAAATTAAATACACGGTATATGGGAGTTATGAATACTCGTGGGTGGATTACATTTCAGACGAAATCTCAGTTTGTGAGAGGGAGAAACTATAGTCAATTTATCAAGTTATTGGATATGAAAGATATTGACTCTGTAAAAGATTTGAAGAAAAGGGAAATTATGAGACTCATGTTGGCGGGAGATTTAGCGGTTCACTGTACTTGTCCGGATTTTAAGTATCGGAAAAAGTATATGGCGTATCAGATAGGCTATGGTATTTATCGTGAGGATAGATTTCCGAAAATTAGAAACCCTAAGTTAGAGGGGTCTGTTTGTAAACACTTAGCGGTTGTCTTATCAGCGTTTATGATGAACTGGACGAAAATATACAGGGACATGGCTAGGACAAAGTACTTTCAGTCTCGTTATGACGATTAGATATATATAGAGTAGACGATTAGTTTTTTGTCTGATGATGGTCTTACAGATAGGAGTTGGTATTGTGTACGAGTATGCTACTGAATTATTTACTATGTTGTTAGAGATTCGTGAGAGTAACGTGAATCAGAGATTAATGCCTTTTGGTCGACCTCTGTCTAATGATATAAAATATGATCCGTCTGTTAAACGTGGGTCTAATATCCCTGTAGCAGAGATAAAAGATAGAATTAAGACAATGAAGGTGGACTTGGGTAAGAAGAGTGATGATATCAATGAGATAATCTCAACTTATAACACATTACAGAAGTCTAAATTCCCTTATTTTGAAAGTAAGGTTACTATTCGTGGGGATTCTTTCAATACTAGTCTAGGTGTATTTGCGTTGAATGGGACGCCTAATACATTTAAGTTTTTTAACTTAGATGTGGATGATCATTTAGATGTGTATGTTTTGGGGTCAGAGTTTAGTGTGTATTTAGGAAATATCGTAGATTCTATTATACACAACTTTACTCTTGGGCATGGGTCTTCTGCTGGTAGGGATTTGGTTTCAAGGAATATCAGTATAGATTTTTTTAAGACAGTTATTGAGCAGTTTAAAACTGGAAATTTTAGTGTGGATTCTTTGGGTGAGTTACTAGATGTATTCACTGGAATGTTAGGGGATACAACTCAGGCTGGTTCTCTTGCTCAATACAGTTCAGTATTACTAAACTTTATTTCAGATGCGGATGTTGATGCGACAAATAACCCTAATGTAGATACTACTATAGGGGATATATACAGGGACTTTATGGTACAGATGGAAAGGAGTTTCATGGGATTCGTTGAGACTCAGAAATTGGTTAAGTGGTTTATGTTAGGGGTCTCTTCATACTGTGAGTTGATGACTTCTTGTGGACTGGATACGAGTGATTTTCTTGATAAAGTGGTAACTGTGGGGCGGGATAGAGTTAGTACTTTGTCTGGTTTTGGGAATACGGATGGGTACTCTACGAGTGTTGCTTTGGGAGGTATTACGACAGAGTTTTTCAAGTGTATGACAGATCACCAGAAAGGTGTTGACTATAATACATATCTGGATAATGACTTGGTTCTTTCTACGATGAGTGAGTATGATGGGGGTTGGGATAATCTAGTTTCTCGATCCATTTTTGATATGTTGGCTTATAGTGATGAAGACTTGATAATTACGGAGGCGTTTTTGGATGAAGATATGATCGAGTCTGCGTCTAATTATATGGTCATGAAAATTAGAAAGAATCGGGAGTTTTTTAACGAAGATACGGATAGTTTGGTAGACGGAGTGATTGATACGTTCTACGATACTACATTTACGTCTCAGTATAAGGAACGGATATCTGGGGCTGTGGAGATTGCTGACTATGACTCTAAGGGAGATGGATTAGTTTTAGGTAATCTTTCTAAAATGAAGATTCTATCTTCAAAAATACTGGATAAAATATCAGACGCTTTTATTTAAGTTGATCTATGGTACTTTCTGGTAAGTACGTTTCTTTTACGTTATTTTCCGTATAGATAGACAGTAATTAATGGTGGTGAGATGATTGGGAGTCAAGATTACACCTGTTACGATTGATCTTAAAGGGGTTAAGTCTCTGGAACTGAATAGAGTTGATGATGGTTCTACTTCGGATCCTAAGCACGAAGGTAAGATTGTAGATAAAGAACTATCGAACGTAGATATAAGTGATTATCTTAGACTTTTTCAGGGTAGTAGTGGGAGAATACCTCAAAGTTATTTAGATTACTTGACAACGAAGGTACTTATCTACGATAAAGAAGAAAAATTACTTACATTTTTTCGGGTTTCTGGAAACAACAACCCTATCAATGTTTTCGGATTACGGATTGTACCTGAAACGTTGGATGTTGTGGTGTATAACAATGCTATGGATTTAGAGCAGGGATATATTCGGGTAGGTAATCTTCAGGAATTTTTTACTCCTTACGGTATTATGCGTGATAGGGGTGAGGTTCTGGAGATTTTACTGGAGTCTAAGTTGGGTAAGAAAACGTTTCTTAAGACGGTAGAAGATCTTAAAAAGGCGACTTCTAAGGACTGGGAGATTAACTCTACGTCTGTTTTACTTGCGTCTTTAAGTAGTACGTTCTCTGAAGAGGATGCGTTGGATTCAGTGGGTGGTAAACTTTGGGGAAATATAGATGAGAATTTCATTTCTATTCTATGTCAATTTGGTGATACGTGTAGACATGTTTTAGGTGTTATTGATAGTATACAGGGAGAGTTTGGGAGTTCACTAGCATCTTTTTCTGATTCACTGATAGATAGGTATATTCCTGAACAGAAGAATGACGAACAGTTTATGATGGAGATTCGGAGTCAGAGAGATAAGATACGGTCAAGGATACACACGTTGCCTATTAGTCCATATGAAGTTGAAAATGCGGAGGGAACTTATTTTTTAGAACCTCTTGTTTATCTACAGAAGATTTCTGGGTATGCGCCTTTCTTGGTTGGTGAGGACAAGGATGAGAGGGATGCGGATTACATAAGAGATAGAGTTATGTACGGGTACGATAGACAGTTAATAAAGGATTCGGATATTGAGGTTATGATAAAAAAGAACAGTTATAACTATATTGATATGTTAATGAGGTCTGCTAGTTCAGAGTTGTTCTATGGGTTCGGATACTCGGGAGGATACCGAGGATACCCTAGAGACTCGTTTACATCTGTGCAGAAACATATAGACGATGGAGATGCTAAAAAAGCGTTTAACTATTTAGCCAATGACTTGTACAAACAGTTTGAAGATAGAACTATCAGTGTTTCTGAAATAAATTTCGCTTCTATTGTTGACCTTCTCTTGTCTAATCGAGAGTTTTACGATGATTACTTTGATCTTATGTACAGAGACAGTGAGAGTGGTTCGTGGACTATGGAAGAGAGAGAAGAGTTGAGGTTGGAGGGAGATTCTTTAGTTGTAGATAAGATTAGGGGAGCTGTTTCAGGTCTTATGGCTGAGGGTAAGATTGATAAGATTTTGGATGTATTTAGGAATCAGTTTAAGTACGTTACTTCAGGGGGTAGAACGGGATCTCGGGGGTATTTGGATACATTTGAGTTACCGTTTGGATCTATACCTACTGTGGTAGATATGAATCATGATACGTTTGGGTTGTATCATAACTACATGTCTAGTAAGGAAGAACTTATGGTGGTAGTAGATCTTATTTCTTCACTCAAGTCTCGTTCTCGGGTGATTAGTAAGGTTTTGGATTTTATGGTTTCAAAATTTTAGGTGTGTGGGGGAGGTGTGGGTAATGAGGTTAGTAGAGAGGAATATTTCACTACCTATGGATGGGAAAATAAATGTGGCTGTGGGAAATTTGATTAGATATTTAACTTCTAATACACTGACTCCTCATATTGAAATTACTATTGACTCAGCTAAAGCTGTGTCTGGTAAAGCGAATTATCGTGTGCTGGTAGGTAGTGATGATGGTAGAATGACTACATTTATGGGATTTACGTACAATAGTGCTTCGGGTAGTGTTGTACTGGGGTATAACGATAATAACAAGGAATATATTTCTCTGTTTAGTCTAGTAGAGTTTTTTAATAATGCGATTAGTCCGGGTGACCCTATTTTTAGTCTAGATAGTGTGAACTACTTGGTGGAGTCATTTAAGTTAGATTTTAGAAATTTTGATTTTAGATCATACATACAGACTCTTCGGGATAGATTTTTTAGTGATGGTGTTTATTCTGGGTCAGTTTTGTTAAATGCTGTCCAGGATCTAGATGTTAAAACTACGAGTGACAAAAATAAGTCCACTTCTTATCTTGTGTCTAAGAATGAGTTTGTTATGGAGATACTGATTCTTTTCTTTAGTGGTTTAAATAATAAGGTGGGTGACTTGGGTAGGTCTGTTTTTGGTAATTTTATCTCGGAAACGAAGTTTGACCCTAATCTGGAGAAGAATATGAGTCAGCCTGGGTATACGAGGAACAGTGGGTACGAAGAGAGATTTATTAAAGCGATTCGAGATGAAAAAATTGATCCACTTTTAGTGAGAGAGCTTTCTTCTGTTGGTTTGGGAATTAAGAGTAGGTCTGGAGTGTTTAGTTATAAAACTCATTCTTCTGATGATAGAAATATTTGTGGTATTTTATCTTCTTGGTCTCATTTGGATGAGTGGTCAGGTGATTACAGTCGGGTGACAGACGAGAAGATTAACTCGTACAATCTGATTGATATACTTCGGTCTGTTGATGAGGATGGGAACTTATTTTTCTACCATACTCTAGGTTTAGAGAAGGGTATGTCTCTTACGGAAAATTTGATAAATAAGTATATGGAAAAGATCGGTCTACAGACAGAGTTAACGGGTGTAGGTACGAGTAATTTCGTGGATTTTATATCGAATTATAAGAAGTCTCCTACCATGTTACGGGATATGGGATCTAACTATGCTAGGTTGGTTACGGATGAACAGAAAGACTTTACTAGTTTTTCAACAAGGAGTATTTCTAATTATGGTCGGATTGTGAAGAAGGCGACGGATCTTATGATAAGTAAGTTTTAGTTGGGGTCGATGTGTTGTGTTATATATAAAACGTAGAGGTACGTTCTCGGGGGGAGTGTAGGTTAGTGAATACATTTACAACGGTTTATAAACAATTAAAACCTGTACTGTTACAGATGAAAAACATTAATTATGGCGGTTTTAAGGTTGGTGCGAAGAGTTTTATTGATTACTTCAATAATGACTTCGAGACGAACTTGAAAAAGTATGAGGACAAGGCTGGGGCATCTTCGGTCAGATTAGCTTCAATAATTACAGCGAAACATAGAAGTTTGTTTCTAGAGGCGAATTTGAGGGCGGTTACTCCTTTTCTAAAGAGTTTGCTATCCCGGAAAAAAGATTTTGAAGATGCTGGTAAGGAAAATAACTTTACGGTTGCTTGTTGTTTCTATCTTTTTTATTTAGCGTTTATCGTTAAGTTGATTGACGTGTATTTTAATGCTAAGATTTCTTTCTCTGGTTCGGGGTCTGGTACGTTGAGCTTGGCGGATTTAGGGGTAGATAGTTCGTTACTACGGTACTTTGAATCAATACCAGACTTGAGAGAGAAGTCTGTTGATGATTGGTTAAATGCTGATTTTGAAGACAAGGATGTTAAATACATCACTTCATCTATAAAGAGGGTATTCTTGATTATGGGGTATAAGAAGTAGAGATATTCTAAGAGGGTGGTGTATTACTTTGTTAAAGATGATTAATGGTAAGTATGATAGTAGAGAGTTTGCTAAGTCTCATGGTGCTTTTGATAATTTGGTGGTTCCGCCTACTCTTCAGGAGGCGCATGAGATTGTTTTAAGAGCTCGTAGTGGTTCAGGTGTACATGCTTTGAGGTTATATGAGATTATCAGGTATGGGGGTATTCCTGAAACACAGGAGGGAGTAAAGATACATAATTATTTGCTTATGTCGTATCTCTTTTTGTTTGATACGGGTAGGTTCCCACCACGTTTATCTCCAGGTGATCCAGATAATGGTGGAGGAGACTTTGATGGTCCGGGATTGGAAGAGATGGACTTTGGATTGACGTTTGCGGAGTTAGATGCTAGTATGGGTACTTTGACTACGAATTACCCTATTATACTTCATATACTTCCAGTTACCTCTGATTCTACCTATATTCATGACGATTTCATGATTCGTGTGTTGTATCACGGTGATCAGGTATTATATGAGGAATTTTTTCAAAATGATCCTGTCGATGGTACGTTTGCAATTTCTACAGACTATGTAGGGACTATGATATACACAGTTCAGGTTTTAGATTCTGAAGGTGTTTATCAGACAGTGAGTGATGTTGAGCTTACAACAATTTATCCTATTATACTCGACCCCGGTGAGAGTTATGTTTCTTCATCTATGGGAGAATACACTGCCGGTCAGTTGGGAAGTTTACATTGTTATTTACGTATGGAGGGTGGTATTCCGTTACCTGCAGATGATTACTCTATTAGGGTTGTATCTGACATAGATGGAGATTTATTTAATGGTATGGCTACATTTGATAGGTTTGCTTATGGAGAGTTAGGTTTTACTCCGGTTACATTGGGACAACACAGCCTGACGGTTTACTTTGGAGAGACTTTGTTTGGATCTGTGACTATTACTGTGGTTTAACTATGAATTTGAGGGTGGTGTAGATTGTATGTACTTTAAGAAGATTATGCCTTTTCTTGAAAGGTCTTATATGGTACGGAATACTAGAGAGGTAGTTAAGGTTTCGGATATCTATTGTCCGTTAGAGGGAGAAATTGATCAGTCTCTAGTAGAACGGGTAAGTAGGATTACTCCGAAAGTATTTCATGTATTGCCGTTGAACATTCGAGTTTTTAATGTTAAGGACTCGTATGCGTTAATACTGAAACAGATGTTCTCTGATAAAGAGATTGAGATGGACGTTACATATCTGGAATATCAGGACGTGGCTTATAGTATTGAATTGGTAAATAATTCTGCATACATTTTGACGGGTGGCGGGTACGAAAACTCCGTAGATATAGTTAGTGAAGAGTTTGTTCAGTCTGCTTCGTTTGGTAGTGAGATGAACACTCTCCCTGATTTAACTATTACTTTGGAGAAGAGGTTCAATATTATGAGTAGTCTTCATGAGGGAGTTTTAAATGAGGATTTCTTTGATGTGTTAGATATGATAGATAAAAATCCAAGAGCTACTAGTACTTCAGGGGAAGTCGGTGGGGTGACGGATCATATCTATCAGACTTTATATAGTCATCTAAAGGACGAGTCTAGTAAGGATACGATTGTTCCGTTACTTATCGGACCTACTGCGGTGTTTAAGAGTGCCACGGTTAAGGAGATTTGTAACGATCTTGGGTATCGGTTAGTAGACTTTCGGGTAGCGTTTACTTCACGTTTGGACTACAGTGGGTTGATGCAGAAGACAGGGTTTTCTCCGGAAGAGATTGAACAGTTAAAGGGTAGTAGTGCGGAAGTAGGTACTCTTACTGATGAGTTTTCACTAGCTTGCCCTATGGAGGAATTGGTTACTTGTTCTGATGGGTTTATTGAATTCTCTACTCGGGCGATGAAGATATTTAAAGAACAGTTAGATAGAGGTACTAAAATTATTTCTCGTTCGTCTGATGGTGTAAATGAGGTAATAGAAGAGGAACCATTGACGGATGAAAATATTACTGCGTTAAATAAACTGATTGAGAAGTATGCTGAGTATACGAAGATTCCTGTATTATTCTTTGATGAGATTACTCGTAATCAGGATCCTGGGGTAGAGGGAGTTTTAGTAACACTTTTGAATCAGAAAAAGATGGGTAACATGACTTTCAATATGTGTAAGTTTGTTGCCGCCACGAATTTACATCCAGAGAAGGAAACCTTAAATGACTTGTATGACGTAGAGACTGAGTTTGATGCCGCTTATCAGCGTAGGTTTAGACCGTTGAGGGTACTTCCGGAAGATGTTATGGATCGGTGGTTTGATTGGGCGGAGTCTCCTGGGAAGAAAAATCGTCCTACGAATATTCATGCCGATTTGTTGAAGTATCTCAAGTCTACGATCAGTGAAGTATACAATGATGACTATGTAGTAGAATTGTACGAGGAGACTCGGGACGAGAATGAGGCAGCTGCAAGACCGTTCCCTAATTATCGTACATGGGATATGGTAAGTCAGTACTTATACTCGTTGGAGAGTCGGGGTAAGAAGGAATATACTCTACATATTATTACTGGTTTTGTGGGGGAGCCTTCAGGGGTAGCTTTTGCTAAGTTTCTAGATATGAATGGTTGGAAAGAGGTTTCTCAGGATGACGATGGTCGAGATGATATGACTCGATTTATGGAAGAGGGTCTAAATGCGAACTTACCGGTTATGATGATTGGACCGAGTTCATTTGGTAAAACGTCTCGTGTTGAACAATATTCTAAGGACAATAACTGTGAGGTTATTCATATTAACTTGGCGTCTATGGATCGTGTGGATTTACTTGGTATGCCGGTTAAGGTTAAGGTTGACGAATATGTTTCTCGTGGTCAACAATTAGATGATTTAGGAGAAGTTGGTAAGTTGTTGTCTGGAGAGATGAAAGATGTGATTAATAACTCGGGTACTGGATTGGTTGAGATGATGACGGAGAAGGCGCCTGATAGAAACATACGTTGGAAATTTGAGAAGGCGTATGCTGAAGAAGGTAAAAATATCATTCTCTTCTTCGATGAGTGTAACAGGGTTACGAATACTGCGGTTATGTCGGCTATGTTTGAGGCGATAAGTGATTGTTTTGTTGGGGATACTAAAGTTCGATTATTGGATGGTACAGTTAAGACAATGGAAGAAATTTATGATGAGTACACTAAGACTGGTGAGGGTATATGGGTTTATTCTAGTACACCGGAAGGTAAGGTTGTTCCTGGGTATGCTCGTGCCGCTCGTAGAATTAGTGGTGAAGATAAGAAGTTAGTTAAAGTAACCTTAGATAATGGTCAGTCTGAAATCTGTACAGATTATCATTTGTGGATGTTACGAGATGGAAGTTATT
>SKHL01000247.1 GCA_007116995.1 Limnochordia bacterium | reverse complement strand
TCTATAATTTGAGAACTATCGATTTAGAGCCTAAAATAATTTAAGATTGCCCTGATTTAATTCGATAAACACCCTTTTCGAATGTGCAAATTGGATCCAGATCTAATTTGCGAAATAACACTTGGGCTTCTCCTAGAGTTGACCGATCTGCTGCATAGTTGGACAGACCACACATCTCGAATCCCATTTAGTTCCACCAACCACCTCCTCCAGGCAGGATCCTGGGCCCATTGTAGCGAATTAATGAGCAAAGCTCTATGGCGATCCAGCGGATGGTCGCTTGTTTTAGTTTTCCGGGGTTGGTCGAAGGTGTGGGGTTCTGTGGGGTCATCTTCACGGGTGGTTTGTCATAGGAATTATCAGAAAAGAGGCAGGGTTCTGTGATGAAGGGGGCGAACAATAGATACATAGTATACAGTCATCATGAGAACGAACGGTCGCTTGTAGAACGTATGGCTAGCATGAAACTGACATAGGGGGGTTGGCGGCATGGCAGCGTTGCGTAGGATCGGAATTTTCGCTCTAGTGTGTATTCTCAGTGGATGTTTGGGCGGTGGAAGCAGTGACCCAAGTAGTTACGTAGTCCAAGGCTTGATTCGGAGTGGAGATGGGCAGCCGTTAAAGCATGTAGGGGTCTTGGTTGATGCAGAACATGTTGTTTATACAGACGCAGAGGGACAGTATTCAGTCAGCGGCTTGCAGGGAACAGTCACCATAACCCCGATGCTAGAGGGTTGGTCCATTTACCCAAAGAGCCAACAGGTAGCCCGGACGACTAGTGGTTTGGACTTTGTTGGGAGTGAACAAGCAATTGGCGAGATCGGACGAGATGGAGGGGTTTTGCTGTCGATAGATGGGCACGCTTCGGTGCAAGTAGATCGAGATACGTTTATCGCGGATGTTGAGCTGACGCTGACCAGAGCCTTTATCGAACATGACGATGTGGTAGGGGCCCTTTATGAGTTAGGCCCAGCTGGCATGTCCTTTGATGCGCCGGTGACTCTTACTATTTCGCTGGAGGCTGCCGCTCTTTCGGCCGCTGCGTCATATGAATACGTCATTGGCCGTCTTGATCTTGAGGACGGAGAGTTTGAAGTCTTGGAGACGGTCGTAGATCTGGAACAGTGGAGAACCGAGATTACGCAAGGCGGCACGTTTGGGCTCATACCTGACCCAGCGGTTCAGTATCTGTTTCCCTTTCAGGTCGGCGGCTCAGCGCAGTACGAGTTGTCCATTGATTTTGGTGACTACCGTTACTTATCTTCTAGTTATCGATGGACCGTGGCTGATATCGTAGAACGCCATGTCATTCTGGAAGAGGTCTCTGAGCTCTTAAACAGGCCGGAAGTGGAAACGGAGTCAGACCTATGGGAATCCATCGAGGGTGAAGCGCTTGTACACTACTCCCGCTGGGACGCGATCGATCGCTATCACATGGGGAACTCCGATGCCGCCGATGGGTTCTTCTCGGATGCAGAAGAAGGATCAGCTCTGTTGTGGGTGAGGCGGGCATTCAGGCCGGCGATCAGGTGGCCATCGGCGATCAAACCATGGCAGTGGAAGGGCCGGTCTCATTGGAACTGCCAGCTTGGGCTGAGCCGGTTCAAGCATGGAAACTATCGGCTTCGTATGATCAGATGCATGCTCGGTACTACTATGATACAGATTTGGGCCTGCTGCTTTCGATGCAGCTTGAAGATCAGAAGCCCAATGGTACGGGCTTTAGCCTAGACTTGTCGTTGACAGGTAGCGACTTCGATATGCAGGGCCAATCGGTCTCGCTCCCTACTTCTCTGGCTTCCATGGGGTTGAGATCGTATCCGGAGCACGACGCTTGGCAGCAGGGTTCGGCGGGATCGGCTGGAGACGTCTGTGACGGACTCTGTTTGGTGATGGAACCACTTTTCCATGATTTCTCGTATAATCTGTACCCATCGCCTGAAATCTGGGAAGCGCCCGTTCCGTTTCTGTCTGACGACGTTGTGCTCGGGTATATGGAACCTCTGCAGATGCAGTCCCATTACGATAGGATCTTTGTCCATGCCTTTGGTGAGGTAACGTTAGGAGCACGGGCTTCCATTGAGGAAGCGGAGCTGTGGGCCGATATCAAGGAACGGATCTTTGTCTGCGGCGATCAAGGGAACTTTGGCGAGTACCAAGTACGGTTTCGGTATGAGCCAGATATTGAAGCAGATTTGAGCTGCGAGCAGGAGACGAATATCGCTGGCGAAGTTTCTGTGGCACTGCTTGAGCGTGTGCGCAATGTGATTGGACGGACGAAGCGATTTCTACCCCGGGGAGTCAGCTACGGATACATTAGTCTGCAGCTGTTCTCGCAGATTGCGGGACAACCAGCTTTCTATCCGGGCGGGATTGTTGCTGAAGACTTGCAATACTTGATCGGAGGCCCATTGGAGTTTCTTCAACCGCAGGCCACGTCATTTTGGAACTGGAGTCAGGATATTGATGACCCCTTTGAGGTCATCATTCCCGTCACTCTTGAGGCGGGTCGTCACTATCACCTGCGCTCGTTACTCAAGCTGGCTATGCACCTTATTACTGTCGGGTTAGACTACGAGATGAGCGGCAGGGTAAGGGGGTATCTGTATCTCAAGGGCATAGACGTGATGTGGGAGGAATGCAACCCACCCGTCGTTCAGGCTGACAACAGCTTCCATCGTCTGCGGGATTATCCCACTTCCCTGCGGATTGAGCCCATTGCAGATCAAGAAGTGGACGAGGCCTTTGATGTACAGGTCACACTGCTTAATGCAGAAGGCGATCCTGTTGTTCCTTCAGCACCCTTTATTGGCAGCGAAATCACCCTGTCTGTGGATGGCGGCGTAGGGAATCTTTCGGGTACGCTGACAGTAGCATTAGAAGAAGGTCAGAGTCGTGTTGTCTTTTCTGATGTTGCCTACGACCAGCCCGATGGAGCCGTGGTGCTGCGGGCTTTAGGTTCGGGTGCATTCTGTAATCTGGAGGAGGTTGTCAGTCAGCCCTTTGCTGTCACAGGTGAGCAGCCTCTCACCATCGATATTCGCTCAGCCTGGGTGGATGCCGCCATGAATCCTGTGTCCGGCCGCTATGGACTAAGCCATACCTATGCGCTACGGACGGCAAACATTGACCACTGGGCGGAGAATCATGTGCGAGAAGGGTACTACCAAGGCGATAGTACGGTACCGCCTGATCGGCTAGAGGATTGGCCGATCGTCGACGACTATGACTTCCATTTATACAGTCAAGCCCTAAGCTTCTCCACTGAAGTATATGGAGGGATGATCACAGACCGTGATGCGCCTACGGTGCAACTTGAATGGGAGTTCCAGAGTGTTGGTGCAGATGGCCATCTCTATGTTTCGAGACATGAGAGTAGAACAGGCTTTGTTCCCTATATCCTGATCGACAATCCGTGTGGAACGCCGTTTCGTATCGTATTCTCCTGGCTCGATGCGGTCACCGATGGTACGATTAACTACGACACCGGATCTGCCGGCTTTTCCTATTGGGATATAGAAGACTATCCCGTTCTCGACCGGAGAATCGCATCAGGGCAGCTGTACCGTTTCGAGCATAGCCGCACCGATGGATATCCAGATACCGGAGAGTTGGCTTCCGGCTCTTACACAATACATTCGAGTGTACATCGATCTGTGCTGGCCTTTAGCGTGCAGGCGGAGGCTATTTGGAGCTCGGGCCCCTGGACACAGCGGGCAGGATTCGTGGAGGTGAACATCGTTCGTTAACACTCTTGTAAGAGTCCGCTGCGGGTGCGCAGCGAAGGTTCCGGAGCAAATGTTAAGGCCAGCGTCCAAAAGTCCGCCTCTGAGGGCCTTTTCTGCCTTTAACATTTTCTTTGCGGAACCTGGTGCTGCGCCCAGCTAAGACTTGTACTCGACAAAAATGGAAGGCCCGCTAGATCAGTCTCAGCATGGGTCTTTCCGGGCCTTCCAATTTTTGCCATAGGGTCTGTCCCCAAGTAAGTTTTTTCCAATTTCAGAGGGATGCTTAGTGAATTTGATTAGGCTGTCCCCTTCAAGAAGTCATTTGAGCAGCATGTGAGGTAAAGAATTAGCTAATGCCAAAACGATGTTAGGTAACGCCATAAACCGCTGTTTACTTCTCTACTACCCCGGACATAAATGAACCAAGAAGCCTTTATCTTGAAGCTAGATTGAGCCCACACGCCACCATCGACACCATTTATTGCTAAGTCCAGCTACTCTTACCCTGGAAGCTGCATCTAGGGCTAATCCAGTCCTTTGCTAAGACGGTGGTGTATGAACTGCTGAAGGGAGTATGTCGATGTTGGTGCAGAATTGGGTTAGCAATGATCCTATTGACCTTGACTGATTTCTAAAGACGGGGGAACTCTGAAGCTTGCCGGGATCCTGGGGATGAGATGTCAAGTATCACGGTACATAGACATTCCCAATTGCCAAGTGATAAGTATGCACTCATTGATTCCTACTGTACAGATCTCGATTGTGACTGTCGTGTAGTCTATATTTTCGTGGTGTCGCAGTCTCAACAACGACAGGTGGCTTCCATTACGTTTGGTTGGCAGTCTCTAGAGTTCTTCCGGAAATGGATGGGAGCCGACGAGGTGGATGACATGATCCGTGATCTGAAAGGGCCGGCTTTGATGCCTATGGGCCCGCAATCTGAGTTTGCGCCCATACTTCGAGAACTGGTGGGTGAGCGCCTGCAGGAGAAAGCCTATGTTCAGTTGCTCAAACGTCACTATAAGGAATTTAGAAAAGCGCTGACTGCTACGAAGAAAAAAAGCGACCTATCTTGGTAGACAGTGTTCGATGAAGCAGCAGGAGGAAATATGTTTCCGCATACCTGACACATTGGGTGGGTAGGTTAGCTGTGGAGGAATTAGTGTGCTTGCGGCTGGGGATTGCTGGGTAGTTAATGCCAATTCCCATGAAAACGTATTTTTTGGTGGTAGGATGGTATATGGGAACGGTGAGATAGGGGACTGTGAAATTCCTGGATTTTGGCTCTCTATTCTGATAAAATACAAGTGAAACTGAACACGAGGAGTGAGTGAAATGCCATTGATATCTCAATTCTATGGGATACTAATTAGAATGTTTTTTAATGATCAAGAGCAGCATAACTTACCACATTTTCATGCTGTTTACGGAGAGTACTCTGGTACCTTTCGTTTAGATGGAGAACTGATAGCCGGAAATATTCCTCCAAAGCAACAAAAGCTAATTGCTGCATGGGCCGTCATTCACCAGGATGAGCTTGAAGCCCTCTGGAAATCGATACAGGAAACCGGAGAGTATTTCAAAATCAAGGGGTTGGAGTGAAATATGGTACCACAACCAAGTAAGGTAAAGCCTTTAGATAATTACCGCTTAATGGTAGAGTTTGACAATGGCGAAACCAGAGTATATGATATGTCGGCACTGGTAGAGAAGCCTTTTTATCGTAGACTTAAAAACAAGCATTTATTCAATGCCGTTCAGGTGAGCGATATAACACTAGAGTGGACAACAGGAGAAGATATTTGTCCCAATGAACTGTACTCAAATAGTAGACCTATCTGATAAGGAGAAGGCAGCTTTGGCTTTGACTATGCGTCAGACCAAAGTTCTTAGGAAGGACATGAAACTGGATAGAGGTAGTTTGGACAGAATTAGACACCAATATGATCACTGTTGACTTTTGGTCACTGAGCTTGAAGGATCCGGCAAACCGATGAATGGAACAGGTCTCTATTATTATTATGGCCCGATTTTACGACCCGACGCTGGGTAGGTTTATTAGTGTGGACCCGGCAAGGGATGGGTTGAATTGGTTTGTGTACGTGCACAATAATTCATTGAAGTATATTGACCCTACTGCTGTGACACGAATAGAAAGAACAATTGCTCGAAAGAGACTTCCCCTCCACTTGGGATGTCCCTACTGCCACATGTGACGGGAATAATCTCTGGCATGAAGCTGGCAGGACAATGTGGAAAATCATTAGTCAGATATTGATGTACTGCTAGGGAAAAGTAACCTATGGTTAATATAATGTGAACGGATGCAAGGGTCGTAATCAGTAACAAGCGAGACTGGCTGACACGCTTGAACCAAAATGGTATGGAATGGAACTATGCTGTATCTGTTGACGGCATAGGAAGTGGATGGAGTTCCCGGTCTACAGTCCGAACCTAAGGGTTACATAAATTATTGTTCTTGTCGAGACGTGGTAAGCCCATAGGATTCTCCTCTTTGGAGTAGGGAGACCGCAAGGAATCTACAATACCTGTGGGTATAGGAATCTAGAAAAAGCAAATGGACACCTGTAATGGGCGTCATAGAGGCTAATGCCTTGTGTCGAAAGACAGCTGACTTCTGGAAGGTGCGAAATTGCTTGAAAGGATGGATAACTATGAATGCACTCGCGTCAAATACATGGGCTAACCCCCATGAGAACGGTGCAAACTTGGGCTTACAATTTAGCTGGACTGATACAACGCTATGGAAAAAAGCCGTAAAGCATGTTAATAGAATCCAGGTCAGGATAGCAAAGGCAGTTAAACAAGGTAAGAAAAACCTAGTTAACTCGTATTCCGCACCCCAAGCTAGAAATTCGATTATTTCTCATACGCTGCATGCATTTCTTCAGGACATGTGATGAAAATTTTGATTCCCCAAGGTGATTCGATAATTT
>SKHL01000099.1 GCA_007116995.1 Limnochordia bacterium | reverse complement strand
GATTTTTTATTCGGCCGCGAATAAGGCTGGTGCTCCCCCGGTATGCCAGAATAAAATGGGTTTTGTTTGGTCATATTTTTTGGAGCGGATACCATCTATGAGCCCGGCCATGGCTTTGCCTGTATAGACTGGATCTAGTAATATGCCCTCTAGCTGTGCTAATAGTTTAATTGCTTCATCACCTGCACTGCTAGGTTTGGCATACCCTGCACCTAGATAGCCTGTCTCTAGGGTGATGTCAGTTCTCTTTACGGCGGGGAAGTTGTAGTTGTGGTGACTAGCGTTACAGATATCGAAGATAATCGGTGTAAAATCCTGATCATCAACGGATATACCTCTTAGTGTTGTTTGGAGTCCGTGTTTCATGATACCCGATAGTAATCCTGCATAGGTCCCACCAGACCCTACGGCTAGTAGAATCTCATGGAAATAATCTGGGTTTGGTACTTGCGTCAGTAGCTCTTCCGCTGCATCTACATATCCAAGGGATCCTAAGCTATTGGAGCCACCTATACAAATGACATATGGTTTTTTTCCGTCTTGGCGGTTTCGATTCGCTATGGCTTCCATTTTCTCTTCCCGGTCTTCATCTGGATTTAATAGGTGAACATGAGCGCCAAACATGCTATCTAGTAGCAAATTGCCTTGCTGTGCCCGCTGTTCACCACGGAGCACTAAGTGACACTCTAGACCTAAGCTGGCAGTTGCCGCAGCGGTCATCCGAGCATGATTCGACTGAACACCTCCAGCGGTTATGACTACATTACAGTCTTGGCTAACTGCGTCTGCTAACAAATATTCTAGCTTACGCGCTTTATTACCGCCTAAGCCTAATCCGGTGTTATCATCACGCTTAATCCAGATGTCCGGACCTCCGAGGCACTGGCTTAGGCGGGGCAGGGCATGAAGCTTAGTAGGTAGATGGGCTAGAGATAGCTTTTTCATAGAACGCCTCCAATTAGTTGTCTACCTATGTATGCCAAACTCAGTTTTAGTACATTCGCTGGTGTAGCCAATGGTTGTTCGGCAACATGGGGATCTATTTAGTACTTCTATATATCGACTATGATCCCTGTATATTGCTATGCTCATTCTAAAGTTTTGAGAAGGTGTTGGAATACAATAGTTAGCATATGAATCGAAGCATCGTCTAGCATATCAGTATGACTAGAGGTTTTTTATAGCAGGAACCAGTGCTTCGATGGGGAATCGTAAGAGAGAAAATCAATCTGCTTAGTGCCAAACGATAAAGGGGGTTTGACAGTGAATGAACGAGTGGTTTCGTTACGAACAGAGAGCTTAACAGCCCAGCCTACCCTATCCATTGAACGGGCTCGTCTGGTGACTGAGGCATATCAGCGGTATGAAGGCACCGTATCTACTCCAGTACTAAGAGCTCTAACGTTTAAGTATCTGATGGAGCATAAGCAGATCTATATACACCATCAGGAGTTAATTGTGGGAGAGCGGGGCCCACAACCGAAGGCCACCTCTACATATCCAGAGTTGTGCTGTCACAGTGTGGATGATCTTGATGTGATCCATTCACGTGAGCAGGTAAACTTTTCAGTGGATACCAGCACTAAGCAGGTACAACAAGAGCAGATCATTCCCTTTTGGCAACAACGGTCTATGCGTACTCGGATCTTTGCAGCTATGAGTGAGTCCTGGATGGAGTGCTACCAGGCGGGAGTATTTACGGAGTTTATGGAGCAAAGGGCCCCTGGGCATACCGTAGCTGATGATAAGATTTTTCGTTATGGGTTTTCGGATTTCAAAGCAAAGATTCAAGATCAGTTGGCAGATATGCAGGGTTCCAATCACTCTGTCCAAGCAGAGCGAGAACAGTTACAGGCTATGAATATATGTGTTGACGCGATTATAATCTTTGCTAAGCGGCATGCCAAGAAAGCTCGAGAATTAGCCAGTCATGAAGAAAACGCACAGCGCAGAGTGGAGCTTGAACAGATAGCTAGCGTGTGTAGTCATGTGCCGGCTCATGCTCCTCGTAATTTTCATGAAGCCCTGCAAGCCTATTGGTTTGTTCATCTTGGAGTCATTACAGAGTTAAATACTTGGGATTCTTTTAATCCAGGCCGGCTTGATCAGCATCTATATCCCTTTTATCAGCAAGGGCTAATGGATGGATCTCTGACTCGAGATAGTGCAGAGGAATTATTACAGTGTTTTTGGGTTAAGTTTAACAATCAGCCAGCTCCGCCCAAGGTTGGGATCACCCTAAAAGAGAGCGCCACCTATACAGATTTTGCTAATATCAACGTGGGTGGATTAAAGTCTGATGGAAGTAATGGGGTTAACGAGGTTTCCCATCTTTTATTAGATGTGATTGATGACATGAAGCTAACTCAACCAAGCTCGAATATCCAATTGAGTAAGAAAAGTCCTGAACGCTTCTTGCATCAAGCCTGCCAGGTTATTCGTAAAGGGCGAGGGCAGCCCGCAATATTTAACGCTGATGCTGTGGTATCTGAGTTATTACGCCAAGGTAAGACCATTGAAGATGCCCGCTGCGGAGGGACAAGTGGTTGTGTGGAGACAGGAGCTTTTGGCAAAGAGAGTTACATTCTTACGGGTTATTTTAACTTGGTGAAGATTTTAGAGATTACCTTAAACAATGGGGTGGATCCACAAACGGGAAAGAAATTAGGGATCCCTACTGGCTACCCGGCATCGTTTATGTCCTTTGAACAGCTCATGGAGGCCTTTAATAAGCAACTCCAGCATTTTATTAAAATAAAGATAACTGGCAATAGCCGCATCGAGGAGCTGTATGCGAAGCATATGCCTAGTCCCTTTTTATCTATTATTATTGATGATTGTATTGCCAATGCAAAGGACTATAATGCAGGGGGCGCTAGATACAATACTACGTATATTCAGGGTGTGGGTATTGGAACGCTAACAGATAGTCTGGCTTCTCTGAAATACCATGTTTTCGACACAAAGCGAGTGACCATGGACTATATGTTAGCTGCCATTCACCATAACTATGTAGGTTATGAGTCCATCCAGCAGCTTTTTCGCAACAAAACGCCAAAATATGGTAATGATGATGATTACGCAGATAAAATAATGGTCCAAGCGTTCAACCTATACTATGATGCTGTCGATGGAAAACGTAATCACAAGGGTGGTGTCTATCGGATTAATATGCTTCCCACCACATGTCATGTATATTTTGGTTCAGTAATCGGTGCCACCCCTGATGGCCGTAGAGCTGGTGAAACATTATCTGAAGGTATCTCTCCTGTGCAGGGAAGCGATAGACATGGCCCTACAGCCGTGATCAAATCAGCCGCTAAAATGGACCACCTAAGGACTGGTGGAACATTACTAAACCAAAAGTTCTCTCCAAACCTCTTTGCTAGTGAGGAAGGATTATTCCGTATGGCCCAGTTAGTACGGGTCTATTTCCAGTTAGATGGTCACCATATCCAGTTTAATGTGATTAATGCCAAGATGCTACGGACAGCCCAACAACATCCCAAACAATATGGGGATTTAATTGTACGGGTGGCTGGGTATAGTGATTATTTTGCCCATTTGAGTAAAGAGATGCAGGATGAAATTATCATGCGCACCGAACATAAAAGTTTCTAGCATAGTTCTATTGGTGGAACCCAAATCATTGATCTCAAACCAAGCAGAGTTAATACTTCCCACTGTTTCCTACCTATTAGGTCGAAATGGGGATAGGCTGTTTGGTATTGGATCTATGTATTCACTCCTACACATAGGTTTCTGCTTGGCGATCGGTTTTATCCTCGGTACAGGGGAGAGTAGGGAACACGGTTCATTATAAAGCTCTCTACCTTCTCCACGATAGCACCGTTTTTTTCGGATTCTTCTTTTACCCGAATCCATTCTGGATCCTTGATAAATGCGCTAAAGCGTTGATTACGACTTTCCAGATCAGGATGTTCCATAGTGTAATATATGCGGTTCTCCGTGATGTCCTCCCAAAAGTCCATTACGTCCATGCCGTGTTTTTTAAACAGAGCTAATGTGTGGGATTCGAACCGTTGATGGATAGCACTCATTTTTCCTGGATGAATGTGGTAAATTCGTAGCTCATAAATCATGGAGCACCCTCCTTGTGGCCCTCTTTCTGTTGTTTCATGTATTCGTTTAACAGTGCGTCAAACCTATCAGCTAAAGCCTGTACCCGCGGGTCCTGTTGATTACCATTAGCCGCATCGAGTGCCTTACTCATTTCTCCTCGTAATTGTTCAAGCTCGTTTATTAGGCGTGTTTGGTTGCGAATATCGCTCATTTTTCAGCCTCCTTTGGGTCTAGTATTCCCAAAGGGCTAGTCAACTATAGGTTCCTCATTCTATCAGAAAGCATGAAGTTTTTTTCTCTTAGAGAAGGACTATATGTCCGTTTGATTAGGATCGGGTTGTTTTAATCTGGCTAGTTTTAACACTAAATGGGCAAAGACAGCACCACCCAGCACTACTGGTATATAATATACTACTGCTCTCCAGAGCAGGATGAATGTACCCAAAGCATCACCAGGTAGGGTATCCTCTAGTACGTAATAAGCCACAAGTTCTGCGGCTCCTGCCCCTCCCGGTATGGGTGAAACCAAGGGGGCAATCCCAAGCAACACGGAAACACCGTATCTAAGCAGACTTTGTCCCGGTGCAACATCAAATCCTGTCAGTAATAAGAAACCAGCAGAGTATTGAAAGACATAATAAAAAAAACCAGCTATATAGGCACCGATAAAAAAACGTCCTTGATCAGAAAACAAATCTCGAAATCCTGCTTGGAAGTTTACTAGTCCACCACCGGGTATATTGATCCATCCAATTAGTCTGCGTAGTTCTTCTCCTTTGAAAGCAATGATAATTAGAGCAATCAGCAAGAGACCGTAAAGGAGGAAGGCGGTACGAATATAAGAAACATAGGCACTAATATCTCCAGGGAACTCATTTACTAGACTAAAGGCTATAGATGCTAGCGAGAATAAACCAAGCTGAGCAGCGAACCCGCCTCCGATTACAATAGCACTTGCTTGGGCTACACTCATGCCACGGCGATACAGGACATAAATAATAAATGGTGCTCCCCCAGCTGCAAACGGCGTAATCAAGGTCAAAAAGTTAGATGATATGACCATGATAGTAGCGGTCTTCCATGAAACTACAGTTTTGGTACTACTGCAGAGAAACTGCATACGATATCCATCCACACCCCATGCCATCAGGATACACATCAGAGCCATCAGGAACAACCACAGGGGGAATTCCTGTAATTCGATCCAGATCCTGGCTGGATGGGCTACTTTTAGAAATAGAATAGTCAATGCTGCGATTCCGCATGTTAGTCCCCAAGTCATGGCTTTCCAAGGGATTCGCCAGCTAGTTACATTTTCACTTGCCATAGATAACTCCTTTATTGTTGTTAATCTGTGCTAGTATTACCCAATGCAGGGATTGACTATCAGCAAACTATGGTTAATTAGATTCGTTTTTAAAGTTCGATATAGATATTGCTTATTCCTCTTGGAGAAATGGAGGAAATTCGGATTCTATGCCAAATAGTATAGAAATCTGTGGATCACCCTAGGAGATGATAGAATGATAGCAATCAACAATGATTGGGATCAACTATTGCGTGATCAGTTTTGCCGACCCTACTATCTAGCATTACAGAACTTTTTACGAGAGCAATATACGAACCAAACAGTTTTTCCTGCAAGCAAAGATCTGTATCAAGCACTTCGCTTAACACCGTATCAAAAGGCGAAGGTGGTCATCCTGGGGCAAGATCCCTATCATGGAGAAGGTCAAGCTCACGGACTGGCTTTTTCTGTCCCAAAAGGGGTAGCAGTTCCCCCGTCTTTACGTAACATTTATCATGAACTGCATCAGGATCTGGGCTGTTATATTCCTAACCATGGTTATCTAGTTTCCTGGGCCCAACAAGGGATTCTTTTATTAAATACATGCCTTTCTGTACAGGCTAACATCCCTAATTCCCATAGGGGGAAGGGTTGGGAGGTCTTTACTGATAGGATTATTCAACTTTTGTGTGAAAAAGAATCACCGGTTATTTTTTTGCTCTTTGGAAACAATGCCAAGGCCAAGGCCAAGTATGTCTTTAGTAAAAATCACCTAGTTTTAACTGCACCGCATCCAAGCCCTTTATCAGCCCATCGTGGTTTCTTTGGGTGTAAGCACTTTTCTCAAAGTAACGAGTTTTTCTGCAGGCATGGACTGCCTGTGGTTGATTGGCAGATCCATAGCATCTAGGATGACAATGGGTTTGTTTTGTTATCAACTTATTTCCCAGCTCGATCTGGATAAGCAATATGGGATTCACCTCTGCATCTTTAGGACGATTATGTGGCGAGCGGTTCTTCTATAATAGTTACACTTGGTATGACAAATAACAAGGATACTGAGATTCTAAGGCGAATCTAGGTAATAGAACAGGAGCTAAATTTGGCTGAGGGTTAGTATGGGGGGTGTCATTATGATGGTCAAATCAAATAAGAGGCTAACTGTAGCGTGTTTTATCTCTGATATCGAATCAGATTACTCAAATCAGATTTGCAGAGGAACAGTTGACGCTGCTAAAGACCATGATGTTAACCTGTTACTGTTTCCTGGCCGGCTAATTAACTCCCCTGACCCATACGATAAGCATCTTAATGTGATATATGATTT
>SKHL01000282.1 GCA_007116995.1 Limnochordia bacterium | reverse complement strand
TCACCAATAAGAATTCGAGGTTTGTTCAAGGATTTTCTGTACGCTGAATTGGATTTGGTTACGAAGACCATCAAATACGGTAAGCTGAAAGGCTGGGTGTCAATTCCCCAGCTAGTAGAAATTGAACTTGATACACCGATAGAATCTCTAGACAGATTAATCCAGCGGGTGACGATCTACTCAATCCTTTGCTATAACTGGCTGGCAATGATTGAGTGTGTTTGTTCTTGTAATCCCATTATCTGTTCTTTAGAAAGTTGGGATGTCTCAATAGGCTTGGATATAACTATTTCTATGTCTGCCGGCTTTATCCAAAAACCGTTTTGTTCCAGTAATTTATAGCTTCCCTTAATTGTAACAGGCACGATAGGAACATTGGCCTTTACAGCTGCTCGTAAGCTTCCAGCTCTAAACTCTCCTATGATTGCTCCTTTTGAACGTGTACCCTCAGGAAACACCACCATAGAATAGCCCTCTCTTAGATACTCCTGGGCTTGATTAATTGCACGCACCGATTGACGCATATCCTTTCTATCCAGAAAAACGCAATTCATATGCTTCATCCACTTATTTATAATTGGCATCTTTAATAATTCAACTTTGGCAATAAAGGCCTTGGGCTTCTCAATACAAGCCAATAATAGTGGTATATCAAAGCTGCCCTGGTGATTACTTACAAATAAAACTGTACGATCCGCGGGTACGTTCTCCACACCGATAACACTAACTCTAGCACCCGCTAATTTTAGTAGCGTTCCAGCCCAAATGGAGGCTGTCCTATATACTAATTGCTTTCCTTCCCTGATCTTCCCTTTCTGAGAAAGACGGTTAACTACGAGAAGACAAGGAGTAGATATTATCAGCATCAGCCAAAAACAAGCATACCAGGCGATTGTCCGAACCATAAAACCACTTCCGTTAATGTATTTTTGATCGTTTCTAATATACCGTTGTTCACTAAAGAGTTCTACACTCTCCGGCAAAACTCCTTTAGCAGGAACTATTGTCTAATCCTTTTAGCCTCTCAAACACAGTATATAAGAGTTCTAAAGTGTTACGCCTAGCTTCATTGCTGTCTCTAAAGACATAATCACTTCAATTACGGAATCACTATAGCTGTAATCTACAGTTCTTTCTTTCACGATCTGATAACGCCCATACTCCGTTAATTAGGGCGATAGTCGCAGCGTAAAAATACCCCCCTTGTTTTTAGGGGAGCACACGATATCTGGAAGTCATTCAGATAAAAAAGCCAGATTCGAAAATCGTTATCCCATATTCTGGATATCTGACAGTGATTCTGACAGTATTCGAAGCTTCGTGGCATACGCTGCAATCTCTTCTATAACAGCGGATTGCTCTTGGGTGGCCGCAGCAATAGATCCACTGTTTTCTTGAACCAGATTAACTCGTGATACAAGTGTCTGGATGTGCTCTGAGATGCGAAGAAACTCCTCAATAAACTCTTGGATAATCAAATCAGTTCGCTTGACGACTTGGAGAGTATCTTGCGCTTCTATAGATCCCTTAGTCATCTGTTCAACCGCTTCCTTCGTATTGGTTAAAGTATCCTGGATTTTTTCTTCAATTTGTTCTGCAGACTGCGCAGACTCCACAGCAAGCTGGCGAACTTCATCTGCGACAATGGCAAATCCTCTACCATGTTCCCCAGCCCTCGCTGCTTCAATCGCTGCATTCAAAGCCAACAAGTTGGTTTGTTCCGTTATCTTCTTAATTGTTACGATGACATTACCAATTTCGTTTGAACTTTCCCCCAACCGGCTTATCGAGTCTGCTATGACTTGAATACGTTTATGGAGATTACTGGTATCGTCTACCGATTGAACAAGGCTATTATGTCCTTCCTCTGCCTTTTGTGCAATGCTTGAGGAGGCTTCATCAATGCCCTTCATTGCTGTTACAATTTGATGTATTTCATCGTCAAATACCTGCGTACTACTGGCAACCTCTTCAATAGATGCGCTAGACTCTTGAGTAGATGCAGCCAATTGTTCGGATGTTTGCGTTACAGTCGTAATAAGCTCTTTCTGCTTTGTGTAGTTTTTAATTATTTCTACAGCCCCCAGTGGACGACCGGAACGACTATACACTCCCGCATTGGAGACTAGTGTAGTCAATGTATGTCCACTTTTATCGGATACATCGACCATAACATCCTTTAGAAACTGATGCTCATTTACACAATGCTGGGTCGGGCAATCCGAACAAACATCCGCTTTGAAAATATCATAACACTTCATCTGTTGAGCTTCTTCTAGGGAATAGCCAGTTAATTCCTGAATGGCTTTAGGCCATAACAAGATATTATAATCCATATCTCGTACGTAGTACGGATCAGGCATTGCACTCTGAATACCCCTTAACATATCGAGTTCTTTCATTCTACGCCTTGCCATCATTTCACGCTCCTATGTCCGATATACCTTCTCGAATCACTCGTACATGCTCTTTTATGTTAATTTCGTCCTAATTCCCAAAATAAAGAACCCGTAATAGTTAGGCTTCGTCTTCAGAGTTTCTTAAGCATTGTGTGATATCCTAACGCTATACTATACGGGGAGGAATAAGCGATGAAAAAGATTCGCTTGATGTTTATGTCCACTGTCGTTGTAATGATAGTACTAGCAGGATTATTTTCCAACGCAACATTAGCCCACCGTCACAGACAAGCCTGGCAAGAGGAAACGATCGAATTAGAACTCAAGGAGAACAACTTGTATGGTGCTGTTCGCACTCCATTAGCTAATGACCTTTTTGACATGATGGAGATTGCATTAGAAGATGAATATCTAGCTCTCACAACATACCTCATGATAATGGATGCTTATGAGGTGACAAATCCTTTTGCAAGCATTGCTCGCTCAGAAGTAAGACATATTGCATCATTACATAAACTCTTTGAAGCGTATGACCTAGATATACCGGAAGACCGTTCCGCTGAGTTTGTTAAACTACCAGCTAGCTTGGTTAGAGCGTTTGAAGCAGGCATACACGCAGAAATTGAAAATATCGCTATGTATGAAGCATTTCTCAACCAAGAATTACCCACGAATGTCCGCAATGTATTTAATGCACTTACACGTGCCTCAGAAAACCATCTAAAAGCATTCGAGAGAGGCTTAGAACAAACAAGCAATCGCCAAGCTACTAACTAAAAAATAACCTCTAATGCATGCTGCGAGAGAATGGGTATGGGACGGTTCTGTAGAATCGTCCCATACCCATTCCGGAACAAGGGGACAGACCCCTATAGGGAGTTACTCTTTGGGTCCAACTAAAACCACCACGACATCATTAACGTTGGTCATGCTCTTATACTCGATCGAGTCTCCGAGATTATCAAAAAAGGCTTCAGCCTCATGGTGTTCCAGATGCCATTGAGGATCTAACGAACTACGCTCTACTGTACAGCCATCAGCGATTGCGCCAGCTTTACCGTCACCATCCACACCATCAGTGTCTCCTGCAATTATCACTATGTTCTTCCGTCCTTGGATCTCCATAGCAGATCTGAGAACAAATTCCCGATTAGGACCAAATCCATCGCGGTCTTTCCAATCAAAAGTAACAACCATCTCGCCACCCATGATCAATGCTACTGGTGCCTCCAAGGGATTACCTGAATCTTGAATCTCCTTAGCAATGCCCATAACACACTTGGCAATCTCCTTAGCCTCACCTGTGTTCTGGCTTGTCAGAATCATAGTTTTCAGCCCAGCTTGCTGAGCTGAAGTTTTAGCCGCATAAAGTGCTGATAGATTATTGCCAATAAGATAGTTGTAGACATTATTGGGCACTGTTCTAGGTGGTTCTTGGCTGGGATCGGACAGACCATCGTTTATGTATTTCCGGATAGACCCTGGGGTCTCATCCCAAATCTTATAATGTTTCATCAAGCCAATAGCATCCTCAAAAGTAGTGGCATCCTTATAGCTTGGTCCGGATGCTATGACACTAAGATCATCCCCAACGACGTCGGACAGGATTAACGAAATGAGCATCCCACCCTTATCTGCTACTCGTTGACCGAACCGCCCTCCCTTAATTTGAGATACGTGTTTGCGGATCGTATTAATCTCATGGATGTTAGCTCCGCATTTCATCAGCAATTCGTTAAGCTTGTACATGTCTTCTATACTTATTCCTGGTGGAGGGGCACAAAATAGAGCGGAGCCACCTCCAGAAATCATCAGAAAGACTAGAACACGCTCATGTTCGTCGATACCGTCCACCAGGTCCAGGATTTCCTTGCTATAGTTGACATTTTCCTGGCGAGGTTCGGGATGATAAGCGGTATACACGGGTATGGATTCTACTGAAGCCAAGCCAATCTCATCACCCTTTTTGGTGATTACCAGCCCTGCATCTGGCTTCAAGATTTTCTCGAAAGCTTGGCACATTGGTGTTGCTGCCTTGCCTACCCCAAATAGCAAAATACGATCATAATCCTCGAGATTAAAACGATTTGTACCGTTGACTTCCAGAACGCCTTGGTGCAGCATGAGATTGTTCTTGATTGCTTCTCTAGGATCCGCCGCCGTCACCCCGGCACCGAGCATTTCTTTACCCAATTTCCTTAATTTTTCTTCCATTAGATTCCACCCCTTCGTATTCTACAACAGACATCCCCATAGGCAGATAATTATAGACAAGGAGTTTGCGAGCTCTTTGGCTGGTAATGCCGATGTCCTCAAACTAAAGAGAGAGATTATTCCCGGCCGTGATCATCACAGTGTGTTAAGCTCCATAGTATCGTTCTATGCACATTTCTAACTTTTTCTGCCCATGATTCTGCTTTTTATTTTGCCCTATTCTTCGTTCATCTAAGTGCATTTTGATTCGGATTACTAAGAGCAAGTCATTATGTAGAATTTCGTTCCCGTTTCTGCAGATCCCTCTAAATTGGAGCATCTTATCTCACTACAGGACTAAATATTTCATCACTCTTTCATTTGATTATTACCTTCACGATAATCCCGTAATATTCCAAATGCAATTACCCCAGCTTGATCTAGCCACCCATAGACCTCAATAAAATCCAATGGCTTTACTGGTCTGTCCAATACCTTCTCTAGATCTCCAGCCGACCGCTCCCTTGTTTATACCCACTCCAATGATCTGAATTGCAGACCCTAATAATACTGCCGCCGTCTACCTGCAGGTTGAAAGCGCCTTGGCTGTAGCTGCCGCCAAGGCACACCCGGCTGTACTCGCTCTGCGTGAAACACCACTCCCACCATCATCCACATTACTATTCGAACTATACCACGCCATCTCATCCAACTACTGGATATCTTTCACCTCATATCCAATGCTAGAGCCTGGTAAGGCTGGGATATCTAGATTCCACGGATCATTGGGTCGAATTAGAAGGCTCGTCACTGTCTCTTCAAAATCCAGCGAGAACGATTCTCCCATTGTTCCTTGGATCATAACAAAGTTGTCTCCTGGTTCGATAACGGCATCTTCGCGCCCTATTTTAGTAACGCTCGCGATATCCCCGTGTGGTGTAGTCTGCCCCAAGGGTCCAACAATGCCGATCCTCTTGTCTCCGCTCCGAACCACCTGGATCCAGAGAGACATTATCTCTTTTCCTGTTTCGAGTCTTATCAACTCTCTCGATGATCTCATCCGAATACGGATTTCTGTTTCATCGAAAAAGACATCGACCGATTCACCCGGTATGCCGTCGATTTTGATAAAATAGTCATCCGGATCGATTCCAATACTACCCATATTTCCACTAATCTTGTTCTCCTCACCTCGTATAACCTGAATCCAAAATGAATATACTTCCTCGAATTCATAGGAAATATCGATCTTGAGTTGCTCTCCCGAATGAACAAAATCGGGCAATTCAAGTTCCAACAATCTCGGAACTCGAACTTTCGGCAGCGGTATCTGCGCACAAACATTAGTAGCTAGCATCAACACCATTATAAAGTTGATAAACACATAAACAAGCTTCTTGGTCATGATTTAGCCTCCTTCTAGTATGTACCTGCCTAACGCATCACTGTAATTCTTCATTCCTGTCTCCACGATATCCAGAGTCCCGCCGTCAAAGGTTTGCTCATCGTCTTCCTCGAACAGCTGTACGTCTTCAATAATGAGAGAGTTCATCAGTTGCTCGTATTCCTCTGCTGTCGGCATTTTTCCCAAAAGCATGGCGGGTATCGGCGATAGGACATCGGACAAACGACGTCGGGCTCTCAATTCAGCAGCTTCCGTGATGAAGGAATTAGTGGTAACTTCCATAGATAATGCGGCCACCAGAGCCGAGGGATGAATGGTACCCTAAAGACCACAAAAGCGACCCTACATTGGATCGCTATAAAGCCATGATGAGTAATTCGCTACAATCGACCCAGAATCCTGCCTTGTAACTATTCAGTCGACTTTCCAGCCATATTTCTTCCGACCATTTTTATCGGATCAGCTGCTTGCCCACAGATCTCCCTAGATGGCAATTTAGCTCCATTTGATCGTTTAAACTCTATTAAGAGCAACTCATCGTTGAACAAAAAGACCAACCTCCGAGACGATCACCATCGAGTATTTTCACCGGGGATTATAGGTAAGGGTATCCCTCGACTCTATCGTTAGGGACCCCTTTTCCCCAATCTAGCACGGAGCGTGAAGCTTTCACCTCACTCCGCGCGCCATCAGTCAGGTTTGCTTATTCATCGC
>SKHL01000287.1 GCA_007116995.1 Limnochordia bacterium | reverse complement strand
CATTTGATTCGTGATCATGGGCGTCGCAGGCTTGCTTTTGTTCAAGGAACTCGTCATAATGTAGATGCTAACGAACGGTATGCTACCTACCTGGAGGTTCTGCAGGCTAATTCCATACCCTTTGACCCGGACCTAGTGTATCAGGGGGATTTCAGTCCAGAAACCGCTGTAAAAGTAGCCTCAGCGATGGTGGAAAGAAAGGGACAGTTTGACGCAGTCATAGGAGCGAATGATGCTATGGCCTTAACGATATCATCAATTCTACAAGAGAGTGGCTTTCGTATTCCCGAGGATGTATCCATTATGGGTTTTGATAATACCCAAGGTAGTTGGTACAGTAGACTTTCATTAACCACTGTCAATCAACGGATTTACGATGTGGGGCGGCAATCAGTTGACGCTGTATTGGATTTGATACGAACTGGTAAACCACAACAAATTACTATGCCAACGGAACTGATCATCCGCGAATCCTGTGGTTGTACCGTAGAAACGGCTCGACAGTCTCTACAACCACAAGCCCCAATGACAAACAGACCAGCAGATTTGATCCAACTAATAGGTGAAGGTGCTAAAGAAGCAGTGTTTACCAGAAAATCTTCACAGAGTATGACCAGGTTTTACTCTTGGCTTAGTGAGGAACTGAAACGTGAAGATATGAGTGAGAAAGAGATCCTATGGCTTAAGAGCGAGCTAACACGATTGTGGGATCGGACGGCAGAAGATATAGAGAGTGTGGAGAAACTCCGAAAAATGGGGAAATTTTTTCTGGAGACTATGACTCTGTTAACAGAATCAATCTTACAGCAACACGCAAGAAGAGACCGAAGGCAACGTTTTATGTTTCGGAGTCTGCGTAGGAGCTTGGAGCTGATGGTGCCCTACATTGATAATCGTGAGAAGGCTGTGGAAGATGCGGCTCACCAGATAAATGAACTAGGGGTTAATCCTTGGTATATCTATCTATATGACAAGGAAGCACCTCTTGTTGACGAAAAATCTTGGGAGTGTCCCCAGTCAGTCAGGCTAATCATGGCCCAGCCTAGTCATGGATTAGAAGAGACGATTAAAAGTAAATCTTCCGTTCCCACCAAGGATATTATTAGTAATAAGTTCTTAGTTTTAGATAGCCAATACTGCCTGGTGGTTAATCCACTTTTTCTGTTAGGAGACCAGATGGGTTTCATTCTATGCCACTTTAATCCTAAGGATAGCTGGTTATATAAGAACCTTATCTTGCAGATTAGCTGTATCTTTAGATTTTCCTTTCTGATTCAAGATAAAGATGAGATTGAGTCCAAGCTTCGCGGTGTGCTCCAGGAATTAGAGGAGAATAATGCACGCTTAAGTAATATTTCTCAAACTGATGATTTGACCGGGCTATATAATCGGCGAGGTTTCTTAGCAGTAGCCAGTCAGAGTCTACGCCAAGCGTATCGTATGGATAGAGGGGGAATGCTCTTCTATGCCGATATGGATGGGCTAAAACAGATCAATGACCAATATGGTCATAGAGAAGGTGACTATGCCATTTACAAAGCCGGTGAGCTACTAAGGAAGATATTTCGCGATAGTGATGTGGTGTCACGCTTCGGTGGTGATGAGTTCACTATTTTGGCTATAGGTACGAGCTCAGATGGAGTAGATGCCATTAATTTGCGGCTAGAGCAAGAGATTAAAACTCATAACTCTTTGTCTGGAAAACCCTGGTCTCTGTCCATCACAATGGGTGCCGCATCTATTAGTAGAAAACATGAAATAACCATTGAGCAATTGCTCTCTGAAGCCGATAATGACCTGTATCAAAAGAAAGAGAGCAAACGGACAGAAAAGTAATCCTGCCACTGAGCTATGAAAATCAGAAGTCCGGCGACATAGGTACGGATACAAGTCGAACCTACTTTGAGGGTATACTACTACAGGATGAGATCAATAATATCCCAACTAGTATTGGATTATGGTATCAAGGTCTATGTTTACTCGGGCTTTCTACACGCGAAAATGCTGGCAATCGATCGGGGTAACATCGATTGCCAAGCTGGGGATACATCCTGGCTTACTTTTTTGCAGATTATCTCTTCTTCGCAGAACACTTTGTTTTATAAACTAGCGGCTAATTTTAACGAGATTTCCATCATGGTAGTGAAGCTCACCTGTCGATCATGGGCAGATAGTTCTTGACCGCTATGTAGCTCATCAGAGATAGTAAGGATTGTAAGGGCATTTTTGTTAGCTCTAGCTGCATTCATGTACAGAGCTGCAGCTTCCATTTCAACGGCTAGCACCCCCATTTTACCCCAATCTAAGGCAGAACCACAATCTCGATAAAATACATCAGACGATAAGACATTACCCACGTGATAACGGGATGCCCTCTCTTTGGCGATGGTCACTGCTGGCTCTAAGAGACTATGGGACGCAATGGGTGCATAGGTGCCTGGCAACTGGTATTGGTCTGCGTAGTTAGAGTCGGTACAAGCTCCTGCAGCAAGTATGAGATCAAAAATTTTCACGTCCTCTTTAATGGCACCGGCCGAACCCACCCGAATGATATTATCCACATCGTACATATTATAGAGCTCGTATGTATAGATGCCAATGGATGGTAGTCCCATGCCATGTCCTTGGACAGATACTCGCTTTCCGTTAAAGAAGCCTGTATAGCCTAGCATTCCTCTTACATTGTTATAGCATTGGGCATCATCGAGAAATGTTTTGGCGATAAACTCTGCGCGTAGGGGATCACCTGGCATCAATACAGTCTTCGCAATATCACCAGTCCTCGCCTGATTGTGCGGTGTCGGTATAGCCATGTTAGAATCTACTCCTTTTCATTGTGTTGGTAGAATCGACTAGTTACTGTCTCTTTAATATACACAATTTCTTTCTGATGTACAAGGAGTTACGAGGAAAAATCAAAAATATAGGGTAATACAGAATGCTGAGGTTATGTAAATCCTAGAGTAATGGAGGTAATATCATGGTAATAATTCTCTGGATTCTAATTTTCTCTTGCTTTATTGTTAGTTTTATTGGTTTAGTATACCCTGTAATTCCTAGTATAGTTATGATTTGGGGAGGTGTAGCCATTTACCATTTCTTGATTAGCCAAACACAGATAACCGGATTGACCTGGAATACTCTATTCTTTTTTACTCTCTTGATTTTGGTTATGGACTATATGGCTAGTATCTATTTTGTGAAGAGATATGGCGGTTCCAAAAGGGCAATGCGTAGTGCAGCCTTCGGAGTGCTCATTGGATGCTTTGTTATCCCTCCATTTGGAGTGCTAGTAGTACCTTTTATCTTGGTTTTGCTAACGGAATTTCTGCAAGAAAAGTCATTAACGGAATCCATTAACGTAGCATTTGGAACTTTATTTGCTTTTCTCAGCAGTGCATTTGCTAAGGCTGTTATTCAATTGGTCATGATAATTATCTTTATGCTAAATGTAGTTCGATGACCTGAAACCTCAGCGTAGTCGGCCTAGTATTCTTTGGTGTGGAGTTAGAAAAAGATGTTGTAGCAATACTGAAAAATTCTCTGTAAGTTTGGAGGTGCTAGTAGTGTCTAAGGTCTGTATTAAAGTAGGGCAAACGCAAGGAGACATTATTACCCAAACGAATGTTGGGCTCCAAGCAGCCATTGATTATGTTAGTTGCTTGGGTGGGGGTGTTGTAGAGATATTATCTGGGCAATACCGCATGAATGACTCCTTGCACCTTCGTAGTGGTATCACATTGAGAGGACAAGGGGATCAGACGGTACTGATGAAAGATGCTGGAGTTGTAAGCCGGTTAGCTGTCGATGGTGATTATGGAGAGGAGCAGATCACAGTTACAGAGCCAAAGAATTTTTCTGTGGGTATGGGACTAAATATTATGGATGACAGAGCCCAAGGGTTTCATGTGACTGTGGCTACCGTTATTGGAGTAAACGGGGAAGCTATTCAACTTAATAGTCCACTTCGTGCAGATTACTTGGTGGATCTAAATGCGAAGGTAGCCAATGCATTTCCTATTATTAGTGGATACAATATAAGTAATGTGGTCGTAGAAAGCCTAGCCATTAACGGCAATAAGGAGCAGAATCAACCAATTAATGGTTGCCGAGGTGCCGGTATTTATCTTAATTCTGCAGAAAGCGTTGTGATTCGTAACTGTAGCGTATTAGATTTTTACGGTGATGGGATTAGCTATCAAAAAAGCCACAATGTAGTCGTAGAAAACTGTGTTACTAAGCAAAACAGCTGTTATGGTCTGCACCCTGGTAGCGGTAGTCAATGCACAATCGTCCGTAACTGTAGCAGTACACATAACGGACAGGTAGGGTTATTTATCTGCTGGCGGGTCAAACATGGTATCTTTGAGGGGAATACACTGTGTGCTAATGGTAAATCTGGAATTTCTATTGGCCATAAGGATACGGATAATGTTATTTGTGACAACATAATCTCTAATAATGCTAAACATGGCATTTACTTCAGACCAGAGCGGATTGAGACGGCTGCACACGATAACATTATAAAAGATAATCAGATCATTGATAATGGTGATGGAGAAGAGGGTTATGGTATTAGAATAGATAGCCTAGTCCATGGAGTTGTTATCCAGAACAATACTATAGGTAATTCACCTAATGGTCAATCCTACCAGAAACAAGGTGTTTTTAGTAAATATACAGACAATGAGATCGACATTTCGATGAATCACTTTTCGACCGAACCAGATCCGTCCTAATTACCCAAGACTACACAAAGGGACCATAGACCCTTTTGTTGTTCGTTCCATTGTCTTTGTCGTAAGACTACGAACAAAAGGAACTTTATGTTTTGCTTTCTTATGTTGAGGGAGGTTTTAACTCGTGCATACTCGGTATGAAATGGCAGAAAGGGTAAGCTATCTTACACTGTTGGGTAATGTGGGATTAACACTGATAAAACTTATCGTCAGCTTGACTACAACTAGTGTAGCTTTGATGGCAGATACAGTACACTCAGGCTCAGATGCCCTGTCCACGTTGGTCGTTTTGTTTGGAATTAAGGTTGCGAAATCCCCCCCGGATGAAGAGCACCCCTATGGTCATGGACGAGCCGAAACCTTAGTTGCCAGTATATTAGCATTAAGTTTAATTGTGATCGGTATCGGTGTGATGTGGTCAGCGGTGACCACCTTCATTGCTAAGGACTATTCCATTCCGTCAACACTAGCCCTTTGGGCCACTGGTATCTCAGTACTGGCAAAGGAAGTAATGTATCGCTATACAGTGGTAGTAGGGAAGAGAACTAATAGTAATGCCTTAATAGCAGATGCTTGGCATCATCGATCCGATGCAGTATCGTCCATTGCTGCTTTTATTGGAATTTATCTAGCTAGACTTGGTTGGCCTCTCCTTGATCCCCTGGTAGCCACAGTGGTGGCATTTTTTGTCATCCGCGTTGGTTGGAGCATTCTCAGAGTGTCCATTGATGAACTGATGGATGGACAGGAAGATATGGCAATGCTTGAATCTGTGCGGACTCTAGCGGTTGCGGTAACCCAGGTTCATAGTGCTTACAATGTGAAGGTGCATAAATATGGTGCAGATTATCATGTTGATCTGGTGCTTAGAGTGCCTGCGAATCTACGGGTCTCAGAAGCTCATGATCTTTCCCATAAAGTAAAAGACTCTATCTGTAAGGAATTACCTCAAGTAACCCATGTGGATATACATGTAGAACCAGAAGTGCAAGAAAAATCCGAAGAATCTCGCCCTACGCAGTCGTGTCAGTAGTATTGGCTATCACTACGGTTGCTAAGATAATCCTATCCATTTCTAATCGATTTTTTGAACAATTACAGTACTAACACTAGCTTCGTTGGTGCTTGTTCTGGGAAGTAGAGAGAAAAATTGACCGATTATCGGGGCAGCATCCCGCCCACCGATGCCACCTTCTTCAACAAGAAGGGCGAATGAAAGATCCCGCCCATCGAAATCTTGTACGTAGCCTCCAAACCAAGCGTGGCTAGGTTTACCAGCTATTTCCGCAGTACCTGTTTTACCAAACATCTGTAGACCTTCCACTGAGGCCGCACGTCCAGTACCATCTGACACTACTTTTTCCAGCATGAGAGCCATTTCTGCCACGGTTTCTGATTGAAAGACCCTGTTTGTGCTAGTTATCGGTTGGTTTTTCAATAGACGGAATTCCTGGGCAGTACCATCATTAGCCAGAACCGAGAAAAGAAACGCCATAGCATAGGGTGTAAAAAGCACTTGATCCTGACCAATAGCGCTCCAGGCCAGGCCCACCCGACTGCGGCCTGGATTACCAATTTGTCCAGCGTTAGCTGGTAGATAGAAATATGGTAGGCTGTCCAATTGCAAGCTAGAGAAATATTGGCTCAGTGTAGGAGCTCCTAATTCTAGACCAACTCGGGCCATGGTGGTATTGATCGATTTTACGATGGCTTGCTCAAGCGTGTGTTCAGCAAATACTTCACGCTCAAAGTTACGAATGATATTTCCTTCTACTACAAGTTCGCCAGGGTCAACAAATGTACTGACCCGGGTGAATGCACCTGTATCTAAAGCGGCTGAAGCGGTAATAACTTTAAACACAGAACCGGGTGGGTATCTTCCTTGAAGGGCTCGATTAAACATGGGGAGCGCTGGGTTGGTACTCAGTTCTTGCCAGCGTGCATTCGTGATTCCTAGCGTAAATTCATTGGGGTCATAACT
>SKHL01000172.1 GCA_007116995.1 Limnochordia bacterium | reverse complement strand
CCATTGGAACTTCTATCAGACCACTATTACGGATATTTCCGCTCAGGGTGAACACCTTAGTACCCGGACATGCTGGTGTACCGATACTACGGAACCAATCTGCACCTTTTTCAATGATTGGTGCGATGTTTGCCAAGGTTTCTACATTATTAATCAATGTTGGCTTTCCCCATAATCCAGCTACGGCTGGATAGGGAGGCTTATACCGGGGTTCACCCCGCTTACCTTCAATGGAATTTAACAGCGCTGTTTCTTCACCACATATATAAGCACCCGCACCGGAACGAATTTCCATGTCAAAATCAAAGTCACTACCAAGAATACCGGTCCCTAACAAACCATATTCACGAGCTTGATCCATGGCTTTTTGCAGACGTTCTATGGATAAATGATACTCACCACGGATATAGACAAACCCCTTAGAAGCCCCCACTGCATATGCAGAAATTAGCATTCCCTCAATTATCGCATGGGGATCTCCTTCTAGAATTAAACGGTCCTTGCTAGTTCCGGGTTCACCCTCATCAGCATTGCAGACTACATACTTAGGACTTCCAGCCGCTTCATAGGTAAACCTCCATTTTAGTCCTGTAGAGAAGCCAGCTCCTCCCCGACCTTGTAGCTTAGAGTTCGTGACTTCCTCAATAACTTCTGCCGGAGACTGAGATAGAGCTTTTCCTAGTGCCTCATAGGCCCCACGTACCAGAGACTCTTCAATGTTCTCTGGATCGATTAATCCCGCATTGCGTAAAACCACTCGCTCTTGTTTACGATAAAAATCAAAGTCCTCTTTGGTCATCCAATTTTTCCCAGCAGTGCCTTTAAACAGTAACCGATTGACTACCCGCCCTTTTAATAAGTGTTCCTGGACTATATCGCGAATGTCATCTTGCTTCACCTTGCAATAATGAATACCTTCTGGATAAATAACCATTATGGGACCTTGTGCACAAAGACCAAAGCAACCGGTTTCCAAAACCCGGATCTCATCAGCTAATCCAGCCTGTGCAATCTCACGAGTTAATTGTTGCTTTAGATACCCAGAGGAATGTAGTGAACAGTTAGATCCTGAACAGATTAATACATGTGACCGATGTAACGCCATCTTCGATTATCCCCCCTATTCCAAAGTCATTAAGACTTCTTGGACTTTCTTCGGTGTGAGGTTACCATAAACTGTAGAATTTATCATCATAGCTGGAGCTACCCCACAAACTCCCAAACAACTTGTTAACTCCAAGCTAAATTTACCATTATCTGTTGTTTCATCTACGTCTACCCCTAAAATTCCTTGAATAGCGGCTAATACTTCTGCAGCCCCTTCTATGTGACAAGGGGCACTTTCACAAAAACGAATAACATATTTACCCCGCGGCTTCGTTGAATACATGGAATAAAACGTCGCCACACCATAGACTTGGCTAATGGGAACATCCAATTCTTTAGCGACTTGAATGATGGTCTCTTCTGCCAAGTAATTCGTGGATGTCTGTAAACAGCGTAGGATTTCCAGCAACCGGCTGGGTTGATGTTCGTGTTCTGTTACTACTTGTTTAACCGTGCTTAGCATTACTAGGCCTCCTTAACATTGAGAACATAGTCACTAACAATTTGCCCATTAACAATATGCTTAGCAATAATATCTCGTGCTTTTTGATCTGTAACATCACCATATACTACGTCACTTTTTTCAGGTTCTTTCACTGTTACGATCGGCTCCTTTTCACATAGGCCTGCACATCCAGTTTGGGTCACCAAAACATCACTGCGTTCTCGCTTCACTAACTCATCCAATAAAGCTATCATTACCCCTCTTGCACCGGCGGCAATTCCACATGTTCCCATGGCTACTTGGATGACAGTTCCGTCACCGGACTCTCTCATTTTTAGGGCATGCTGTGCTCTTTCTCGAATGACCTTCAACTCATCCAACGATTTCATAATTATTTGCTCCCTTCTAACCTCTGATATTCCTGAATTAACATCTTGCGAATAAACAGCAGTACTTCAGGATGGGAAACAGAAACCCCATCTAGTTCTTCTTTAATCTCTTTAGTATCTAGGACCACTTCTCCCACAAGTCCACCCTCTAGACCCAAAAGCCGATGAACGAACATAAGCTCCACATGATCAGAGAGACATGAAACAACTGTATCCACCACATTACCTAAGGGTGGGCAATCCCAATGGCTGCGCTGGATATCAAGGTAAACCTGTGTCCCCTGCTTCACCTGGCTAGATATCTTTACCTCGCCATTAGCTAGTTCAGCCGTCTGAGCTAGCAGGGGGAGACCTAGCCCGGTCCGTTTACTCCGGGTAGTAACAAAGGGATCTAATACCTTGGCTAGTAGATCCTCGTCCATTCCACAACCATTATCTTTAATCATCACTCTAATACGGTCTCTCTGTAAATCTTCGGTAATATCTATTTCCACACCGCTTGCACCAGAGAATAATGAATTTTGAACAATATCGAGTACGTGCTCAGCAATTTCTTTCAACGGGCACCAATCACCACCTTTCGTCCTCCCCTGCTCTGTAGTGCCAGTCGCAGCTCGCAAAAATTTGGTGCTTGCGCATATAACCAACTCTGTACATGACCCGGTCGAATAAAATCCGCAAGGTCATGAGCGTCAGAATTACAGACTAGTGGCCCTGGTACGTCTGGGATCTTCTTATCGAAAGATTCGCGACTTATTTCCCATCCATGACACCGTATTCCCGATGGAATGAATCCTAGCTGCCCTAATACTCCAAAGGACGGCCTATCAATATGAGCAGGAATTACTAGCCCATTTAACTCATTGCAATCATAGGCCAAGTCCTCAAGGGTGTATTCCAACGCCTGTTGCAGCACATAAGGGTACTCACTGATTGGAGTATCCTGTGCGTCAAACACCAGCTGACGACCAAAAGCCTGACTCTTACTGGGAATAGGTGCCATTCGCTGATTAATATTTGCTTGCCACTGGTCCATGGCCTCTTTAGTGGGTAAGAGAGTAAGCACATGAACTTCTTCTTTGGTCTGAACTTCCATCCCATATAAAACCTTTACGTTTTTTCCTTGAGCTGCCCCGATCACAGCCTCACAGTTATAGCTGCTATTGTGATCCGTTATGGCAATTAGACGTAGGTCCTCTAACTCAGCCATCTGAACAATATTCGCAGGAGTCATTTCATCAGACGTACAAGGTGACAAGGCTGTATGAATGTGCAAATCCAGTTTATACCAATTCATTCCTGTTTTCGTACACCTAGAACACCAGCCTTGTATAGCTCTCCAGCTAGCGTAAACGCACTCTTGTTCGAACCGTAGATAATAACATCTTGCTCTTTCGCCTTTTCTAACGTCTTCTGATCAGGTTTAACTCCATTGGCTAATATAATAGCAGATAACTCTACTAACACGGCTACAGCCACAATATTCGGGTGGGCTTGAATAGTAATCCATACCGTATCGGCCATAGCCTTACCCATTACATCACTGAGCAAATCCGATGCATATCCTCCTGCCACATTAGGATCTGTACCTTGGGGCTTGTTCAATGGTTCTAACTCTAATAACTCCTCAATCTCACTTATCTTCATTATCATCCTCCTCATCCATGGCATTGAGAACTTGCTGGCTTGCTATGGTAGGTGGGACCTGCTTGGCTAAACGCCAGAGATCGGCAGCTACATATTGTACAGCTTGCCTCAGATGAAAGATACAATCATTGTTTGAAGCCATCCCACGGGCAATATCTTCCGCTAAACACTGACAAGTAGGAGATCCACATGCCCCACAATCTAACCCGGGTAGTTCTTTTTCAATTATTTCCCGTTGTTTAATCATAGATAATGCTGTTGAGATATCCCCATCCATAGATAATACAGCCTTTGACTGTAGTGGTAGTTTCCAGAAGTAATCTCCCTTTTGGTATCGATAGAGTAAGTCATCTCGATCCCATTTAGGTGCCGCCGGTAGTCCATTACAAAGAGCTTCCAAACGGGCTTTAGCGATAAAGGGGTTCTGTGTAACCAAAGGCCCTCCTACGCAACCACCAGGACAGGCTTGAAGTTCTAAATAGTCTACTTCTGGCAGCTTACCCATGGCCATATCTTCCAATATATTAATCACATTGTATACTCCATCCACACTCACCCGTGTGCCTTCTAAAGCATACACTTCACCACCACGACGACCCCAAAGCATTCCTAAAGCTGATGCAAGTAAATCCGTCTCTAAGACTACATCCTTAGGGATAGTGGCCAACTTACTCATAATCGCTCCATACACTTCTCGCATGGAAATGGCCGCTGTAATCTGAGACTGACCTCGAGCGATAGGTATCTTAATAGCAGAAACCTTGGCTGGGCAAGGTGAAATGAAGAAAACACCAACATCCTTATCTGATAGTCCTTTTTCTTTTGCTAATTGCTCCCTAACTAATCCTGCTGTTATTTCCACCGGTGCTTCTAAGGGAATAACATGATCAACTAACTCATCAAACCGGACTTGCACCAGGCGAACAATTGTGGGACAAGCCGAGGATATCAATGGACGAAGCGGGTTTTCCTGCATCCATTGGCGAATGGCAAAATTCACATGCTCTGCTCCATAGCCAACCTGAGCCACCAAATTGAATCCAAGATCCTTCACGCCTTGGTGAACCTGATTAACAGTAGCATTCGGAAATTGCCCGAAAAATGAAGGTGCTAACAAAGCCACAGTGTAGGGATATTCATGTATTTCTTTCAACTCATCAATAATCGTCTGCTTTGCATAATTTGGACAAACTCGAATACACTCTCCACAATCAATGCATAATTCATTGATGATGCGAGCTTTGCCCTGATACACACGAATCGCTTCTGTAGGACAATGCTTAATACAATTCGTACACCCCTTGCATTCTTCTTCAAGTAACCGTACAGAATGAAAGGAATTTTCCATACTGCACCTCCATCCTAAACCTCAACTATGAAACACCAATATCAATCCAAACCTCCAAATTTGTACCCACACCCACCTCTGATTGAATACAAAAGTGATCTGCATTTCTTCGGATATTTGGCAATCCCATCCCTGCACCAAATCCCAAAGCCCGAACCTCATCAGACGCAGTGGAGTACCCTTCCTGTAGAGCTAAGTCTATATCGGGTATCCCTGGGCCATTATCCTGGGATGCCATCTCTACCCGAGTAGATGTGAGGTCCAAAGACAAACTACCACCTACGGAATGAATCACGATATTCATCTCAGCTTCGTAAGCAATGATAGCAACCCTGCGAATAACTGTGGCTGGTAAACCAGCTAGTTTTAGAATTTTTTTTATCTTCCCGGCCGCGTCTCCCGCTTTCGTAAAATCTGATGCTTCAATGGGGAATGCATAACTCAGTTTATTCTGCAACATGCTCATCCTCCTGGACTGCATATTCGGAGCAACCCTTCAGACCATGTCTAGATAAACAACCACATGCTTCAAAGAGGGGTAGTTTGGTACAGAGTACAGGCAGGTCATTTTTCTTCGCTATTTCTTCCACTTCCTTAGCAGGACGCTTACCCCGCACGAAAATGATAGCCTTCACATCTAGTAATTGAGCCGCTTTTATCATTTGGAGTGTTGTTAATCCAGTTAATAATACAGTTTCGACTTTAATAAATCGTAGGATATCGCTGATTAAATCAGAACCACAGGCCGTAAACGCTTCCGCATCGCTATCATAGTCAACAAGCACATCTGCCTGCAATAGTTCACATATTTCTTGTAATTTCATGGCAACATCCTCCATTTTATCACTAATAAGCTAAATACCCATTATTCTATACTATTCCATATTCATGCATATCTTTCCTGCATCATTAAGGGTATTTCGTGAAAAAAATAATCTTTATGGCTAAATATGAATATATCCTTATTTTCTGTAAAATGACCTGTTAGGATAGGGAATTCTCCAAATTTCCATGGGAACTCCCTAGAATTACTTCGTTTATCTGCCTGCAATATTACTCCAGTTAGTATAATTATACTTATTTTCGTGAAACTTGCCACAGTTTTGGAAAATATGAACACTGCCCCAGCTAAGACAAGCCACGATTCGGCCTTTATAACCACTGTACGAGTAAGATAGTTATACTGGCAACAATGGTAAACAGAATAGCACCTCTCACCAAAACGTCTAGACCTACTTGCCTGATAGCAGACACATTCATGTTTAAGCCAATACCCGCCATAGCCATGACTAATAAATAGCGACTCATAATCAAAACGGGGTCCACAACACTATCAGGGAACAACCCTAGTGTACGCACAAGGCTCATAGCAGCAAACCCTAGTATAAACCAAGGTTTTGCCACCTTAACCTTTGCCTTGTGATTTATTATCCCTTGGTAGAAAAATGCGATGGGGATCAGCAACGCTACTCGGGTCAGCTTAGCTAACATAGCAAATTCAAGGGCACTTACGCCTGCCACTGTGGCAGTAGCTACTACATGCCCGGTCTCCTGCAAGGTGGCACCGACTAAAATACCAAAACTAGGTTGCTCTAAAGGAATTATTGTATGAGTAGCTATGAGAAGCAATGACCCGAACATACCTAAGACAGTAATAATCCCTACAGAGAGGGCCGTCTCTTCCTCTTTTGCTTCCACAATCGGGGACATGGTGGCAATGGCCGTTGCTCCACAGATAGCACTGCCCATGGCCAATAAGGTGCCCATAGAACGAGCATAGCGAGAAGCTGGCCAGAGCCAACGGGCTAGAGCCAATATCAACAATATGTT
>SKHL01000295.1 GCA_007116995.1 Limnochordia bacterium | reverse complement strand
TTATCTTATATGATGTAGCAAGCCCCACACCAGATATAGGTCTGGTCTATGTAGGCAAACAATATACGTGTGCTAGAGTTCAACAATACGGGCTAACGATATTTACTTGCCAAAAAATTGTAGACAGATAGAAAGGAGGTTTTTTTATTTCAGAAGTAAAGAATCGAAAACTAATCATTGACTTACTTAGCCAGGATCTGCAGGCAGAGCATGGTGCGATTATTCAATATTTATACCATGCCTGGACACTAGACTTGCCAGGAATTAGCGGTTCATTAGAAAGTATCGCGAGGGAAGAAATGTATCATTTTCAATGGTTAGCTCTGCGGATTGCAGAACTAGGTGGAGATATTTCAGTCGCACGTTATCCTGTATACTTAGAGGCTCCTAGTTTTAAGGAGTTGATATTGCTGGATTCTAAGGCTGAAAAGGAAGCGGTTTCTCAGTATAAAGCACATATTGCTGAAATCGTGGATCCAAGAACGATTAGTTTATTGGAGCGGATCATCTCTGATGAAGAACGGCACGCCGAGAAATTCGCTTTGATGGCAGAAAAGGTAGCCGATGTGGAAAAATCACCAGGTGAAGAGCTTAGTCCAGAAGCAGAAGCGAAACGTAATAAACTAATAGAAATGTTAAATTCTGGAGTTAAGCATGAGTACAGTGTGGTACTGCAGTATCTGCATCAAGCCTATTCTACAAAGGATCGAGGCTTCGGTCACTCCCTGGAACAAAGTGCGATTACAGAAATGAAGCACATGGGCTGGCTCGCTGAGCATGTAGCGGAGATGGGTGGGAAACCACCTGTGGAACGGAATACATTAATCCTCGCTGATAAAGAAGAGGATATGATAAAGGCCAACATTGAAGATGAGGAAAAGGCACTGGATTTATACGAACAGCAGATCGCCGATATCGAGGATGAAGAGCTAAAACAGCTGTTGGAAACCATTCGGTATCACGAAGAGTATCACAAGGAGGAGTTTGAGTATTTTCTAAAGCAGTCTGTTGAGAAGGCAGCGAAGGAGAAAACTGCTCCTGTCAACGAAACAAAGAGAAAGGTTCCATTTACAGTGGGTAGTTTGATAAAAAAGTGAGATAAACAATAAAAAAGGAGGGGTTAACATGGCTGATTATTTACATAGAGAAGATGCTCCCTTAACCGAGCTGCAATGGGAAAAACTTGATGAGGTAGTAGTTGCTACCGCCAAACAGCATTTGGTTGGCAGGCAGTTTATTCCTGTATTTGGTCCATTCGGTGTAGGATTACAGACAATCCAACATGATGTTTTTGATGGGACCGATCAAACTTGTGTTAACATGACCGGAGACTGCGACGAAGCACCTCTTGGGACAGGCCAGCGAGAGTATAAACGCTTACCTATCTTACACAAGGATTTTCAGATTCATTGGCGGGATATCGAGAGTAGTGCTCAGGTAGGTGTGCCCTTTGATTGTAGCCTAGCGGCTGCAGCTTCCTTCTTTGTGGCTAGCACAGAGGATGATATGATTTTTAATGGACGCCCTGATTTGGATATTGATGGGTTGCTAACCGTAGCAAATCGCCAGACACTATCTAAGGGAGATTGGGCAGAAGCTGGAGCAATTTTTGCTGATGTGGTGGGTGCATCCGAGAAGCTGGGCAAGGCTGGATTTTACGGTCCTTATGCTCTCGTGTTGAGTCCAAAGCTATATGCCTTGTCTAATCGAGTTTATGCTAATACAGGTGTGCTTGAGATCGAACAAGTTGAGAAAATTGCCGATGCCGGTGTATACCGCTCATCCCAATTAGGTGATGATAAAGCACTGCTAATCTCTACTGGTTCACAGAATATGGATTTGGCTATATCTCAAGATCTAACTACGGCCTATTTGGATACAGAGAAGATGAATCATGTTTTTCGGGTGATGGAGATCCTTACATTGCGTATCAAACGACCCGGTGCTATTTGTACGTTCGAATAGTACTTAGTTTCGGGATTAGGGTAGCTCCTCGGGTTTGTTGGAGTTGCTTTAGTGCAAATGAGGGATACGTTCTTCACTGTTGAGTTACACTACATAATTTTAATGATGATAAGAGGTGACGATATGATATCTGTTACTGAGACAGCCCAGGAAAAACTCGGTCAGTTGTTAGAAACAGAGAATGCACAAAATGTGATGATTCGCTTGTTCATAAAGGGTCTTGGATGAGGCGGTCCCCAATTAGGAATGTCTCTGGATGAGGCAAAAGATGCAACAGATAGTGTTCAAGAAGTAGCTGGATTTACCTTTGTCTATGGTGATAAAGTAAAACAGCATGTGGAATATGCAGTAATTGACTATAAAAATTCAATCCTAGGTGAGGGTTTTTCCATTTCTAATAAAAACTCTACCGATTGTTGCTAGTTTAGATAGCTCCTAGAGAGGGGCTATCTTCTTTTCTTGCCGAATATCCTAGATCGTGCTATAGTAGAAGAAGCATGTGATATTATATGCGAGGGAAGGAGAAAAACCATGGTAGCACATTGGACAGAGACGCTTAAAGATAAAGGGTTTCGATTAACCGCACCTAGGAAGGCTATAGTGGATCAAGTTTCTAGATATGCAGACCCATTTACAGCGGAAGAAGTTTACCAACACTTGAAGAAGCAGGGTGTTGGTCGTGCTACCGTGTTTCGTACCCTGAAGCTACTCCACGAGCTAGATATTCTCGTTCGGGTTCATCTTGAAGAGGGATGTCAACATTACCAGTTAGGTGTAGCAACAAGTAGTCATCCGGAACATCACCACGATCGCATCATCTGTCGTATGTGTGGTAGTATTAGTTACCTAGATGAATGCCCGATGAAAAAAAATGTAGCAGATATTGCCAAACGATCTGGATATCGAGTGCAAGGTCGTCACTTAGACTTATATGGAGTTTGTCGTTCATGCGATCAGTAAAGTAATCAGTGACAGGTGTATAGTTTGGATTACTTATGTAAATACCTGATACCGAGTATCATTAATTTGCGGGAGTGATTCACATGAAACAGATTTTTAGAGCAGCTTCCAGAGATTGTTCCAGATGACAAGCCTTGTCACCAAGGTGGCTGGACTAGTTCAGCAAAGTATTAATTGGCTAGAACAGATAAAAGATGCAGAGCAACCGTTTATGCTTTACCTGACTACCGGGTTGGTCTATCCCGCTTTCCGAGTTCAGCAGAAGTACTTGGATATGATTACTGAATCAGAGATAGAGATTCCACCGCTCCATCAAGAGCACCATCCAGCCATAGACTATATAAACGCGACCAAAGGAGCCAATTTTGCGTGCCCTGAAGGATTGATTCGCCAAATCCGGCAAGTGTATTATGCTATGATAGCAACCTTAGATGATATGCTTGGTCAGTTGTTTGACGCAGTGGATAGAATGGGGCTTAAAGACTCCACGTATATTATCTTTTCCAGCGATCACGGGGAAATGGCTATGGAGCACGGTCAGGTGTTAAAGCGGTCTGCGCTATATTGATCATCATCAACATCCCGCCCAGCGCGTAGGTAAGCCGGAGGACATAGCAGCAGCTTGCTTATATCTAAGCTCAGATGGAGCTGGCTTTGTAACTGGGACCAACCTAACAGTAGATGGCCGTATGACCAGCCAGATGGTATCTGTGGACTGAGGTTGGTGTAAGGCTTTGTGTTGCAGTCATCCTTTGCATTATGGTATAGTGTTAGTATTAGCGCAAACCGAATGAAGAAGGAGGTGCCTGCCTTGGCCACTGGATTGGATGTTCAGGTGCTGCCGGAAGAAGACGGCGTGATGATTAAAGAGATTATCTATGGACGCTTAGCCTTATCTCGCGGCTTGCTACGGCGCATGAAGAGCGGTGGAGCTGTGTATCTCAATGGGGAGAAGGCGTATATCACCCAGCGAGTAAAAATGGGAGATAACATATCGATTGAATTTGCCGACGCACCTACCAATCTTGAGCCAGAACCTCTTTCACTAGACATTGTCTATGAAGATGATTCCTTGTTAGTGATTAACAAGGCAGCCGATATGGCTGTGTATCCCACTCGTTCCTACCCGAATGGGACACTTGCCAATGGGTTAGCACATCTATGGAAGGAGCAGGGCTTAGAGCGTAAGGTACGCCTTGTACACCGACTAGACCGGGAGACTTCGGGAGTGCTATTAGTAGCTAAGGAGCCTTACGCTTATAGAAACTTGGCAGAACAACTACGAACCACTCACTTAAAGCGGACCTATCTGGCTATCGTCCAGGGGTGCTTACCAGAGAAATCGGGAGAGATTGTGCAGCCTATCGGCAGGCCTTTCATCGCAGAGGGGCATTCTCTGCAGCGGGCGGTAGTGCCATGGGGAAAAAAGGCGGCCACGCACTACCGGGTAATCAAGGAGTATGATCAGCTTTCGTTAGTAGAATTACAGCTAACCACCGGGCGTACGCACCAAATCCGTGTTCACCTTGCCTGGCTGGGCTATCCCATCTTAGGTGACGAGATGTATCATACAAAAAGCAAAGATATTCATCGGCAGGCCCTGCATGCCTGGTCATTACAGTTCATCCATCCTCGCAGTGGAGAGCAGCTTAGCATTCGAGCGTCTCTACCATTGGATATGGTGTCTATATTACACCAGAATAAGGGGGCGAAGTAAGTATGGTGATTAGTAGGGAGATTATATATCGCGGATTACAGAAAGGTTTATTGAGCACATGGGAATTAGCAAAGATTTTGATGCCGACTGTTTTTATCATTACACTGCTACGGACTAGTGGGGGGCTTGAGTCTGTAGCGTCATTTTTTGCACCCTTGATGCAGTATCTAGGACTTCCGGGAGAAGCGGCCATTATTATATTTAGTGGGTATTTTATTAACTTATATGCAGCTATCGGTGGCATGGTAACTCTTGAATTAGCAACAAATGAAATGTTAATTATCGCAGTGATGTTGGGTTTTTGCCATTCTCTACTGTTGGAATTGGCTGTAAGTAAGAAAGCAGGAGCACCCATTTCCTATATTCTTCCGCTACGAGCCGGGGCTTCCATACTGGCTGGTTTCGTGTTAGGAGGGCTTTTGTAGTGTTTTGGGAAGGGATTTACAATGGATTGCTCGGGGTTTGGACTATCGCCCGGATAGTCGTTCCCTTAATGATTGTGATAGAAATTGCCAAAGCGAATCAGTGGCTCGACAGGGTAAATAGGTGGCTTCATCCTCCATTTAGAGTCATTGGACTGTCAGAGCATGCCGCTTTTCCTGTGTTAGTGGCTGTCATATTTGGTCTAACATTTGGTTCGGGTGTAATTCTCAGTAATGTACGAGAAGGGAAACTTTCCAGTAAAGAGTTGCGGATTATAGGTACCTTTATTGCTATCTGTCATGCTATGATTGAGGATACTCTATTGTTTTTTGTTTTAGGTGTTCCCCTTTGGATTTTAATATTTCCTCGACTATCTGTGGCAATTATTGCAAGTATGATTGTACATAGATTTTATCTATGGAGACAGGAAAAAGCCACAATGATTGCGAATTAAGAGTATAGATTACATTTTAGAGGAGGTACTATATGCAACGAGTTATAGTCGTTTTCATCATCATTGCTATTATGTTTTTATCTGTACCTGTTTCGGCATTAGAGTTACGTGGTGAGATTTGGCGGTTTACTAATGAAGAAATACCAGCTGAAGACAGCTTAGTTCAGATGCAGAGAGCAGAGTTGAGTTTGATTCGCGTCGGTCCAGTAAGGTTGATCAGTGACTTTGAGTTTGCCGGGAATCGTCAGCATGTGGGGTATTTGTTCAACTTATTACGTAATGAGTTGGATTACGATGATTTTGGTGACGATATTTATGTGATTGGTGGATTAACCAGCCGAGCGAGGGTTGACTGGCCCCTATTGATTAATAATCTATCCGTGATTGGGTCAGCCGGATATCGCGTTAGCGGTAATCTATATAAGGCTGATGGTGATTCGACGGTAACGACCGGATTGTATCATGGCCTGACCTATGCCGGTGGATTAGGAATGTCTATTCTGCCAGGGTTGCGGTTATCAGCTATCTACGAGATAGGACCAAACCTTAGCGGTATGCATGAAGTAACGGATACAGCCACATGGTCTAGTTTGAATTTAGGCTTGGAGTACAGAGTTCCATTTTTGTCCGCTAGAGCGGGGCTTCGGTTTCAGGAGTTAGCAGGTGAAGATGTGACTGGATTTAAGTTGAGTGGTCCCTATGTAGGAGCTGGGATCCATTTCTAACGTAGTTTAAGTTTAGGATAGTCGAAGTCGATCAACTTCGGCTATCTTCGCGTATAAAGAAGAAACGGTGGAGCTCCCGGCTCCCATCGTTTCTTTTTAACAAACCAGAAAGTATAAGTTTTTCCCCTTAGAGAAGGACTATATATCTTTCTCAGTATCGTAATGTTACAGGAATAATCTTAAGATCTGCGATAGCCCAACTATGTGTAGCAGGTATCATTGCGTGGATTAGTTTTAGGATAGACCCATCACTTAGGTAAATTAAGGATTCCAGCTCTAATGTGTGCAACGAAACTGAGTAAAGATCCCAGCTATAAGTATTGCCTAAAGATTCTAGGAAGGTAAGGATAACCGGTAGACGGTCATTGGCAATCTGTAGGTGGGCACGCAGCCATTGAGCATCCCATTGCTTAACAGCATAATGGAAACTAGCTAACCACTGGTTAAACATGATCTCTAATTCCTGGTCAATCCCAGGGCGTATTGGGTGCATAGTGAAGGTGCGGAGCAACCATTCTTGGTCAGTCTGCCGTTGCCAGTAGGCCTCACTCTTATATCGCTTT
>SKHL01000217.1 GCA_007116995.1 Limnochordia bacterium | reverse complement strand
TTTTATAATAAAGTAATAGGGATATTTTACCCCGCTGATCTGCATGGAGATACGCTGGTTAATACCATACTTAAAGAGTCGCTCCAAGGTTCGAAACCCTCGAGAGCCTAACCAAGGAAAGACACAATATTGGTTAATATCGATCTTGATCAGATTCTGCTTAGCTAGGGATAATTTTCGAGCTAGATCCCGCCCCTGGTTTAATCGTTCCTTAGCTTGGGGCTGCAGATAGGGATACTGTGCATTGGATAAAAGCACGTCTTTCATCTTTTGGATTACCCTCTCATGAATAAACCCAGTACTCCCAGACCATGATATGTTGGATCCACTATCGGCTTTCCTAACAAATACTATCCGCCTTTGATCATCTACTTCTAGTACCTGCCAAGCACGACCTGCTAAGGAAAATCGCTCTCCTGGTAAAGGTGGAGTGAGAATACTACCCACCTGCATGGAACCATCCTGGACTGCAAACTCTAATCGTTCAGAAAACACTGCATAGAAATGGAAGTTATTAACAATCTTTGCTCCTGCTAAGCCTAGAATTAATTGATTCGTGTCTTCCATCTCCTGGATATGGTCTAACTCAATTAAGTGCAACAGGAGCTCACGGTACTCGGATTGTGTAATATGAGAGAAAGCTGTTAGGGACAACACCCTCTGTGCTAAAGCCGCTGGCGATAATTGCCCGGCGGCACCTAATACACTCATCGTCTGATGATAGAGTAAACCCAAGGGATATCGGGCTAAAGTCACTGGATCCACCCATCGTTCTTCGAGATATAATTGGATGATAGCAATGGCTTGCACCAGCTGCCAAGGAAGGACATCGGCCATCCATTGGTATTCGCTAGTATCTTCCGTGGTGATAATCTCCATCTCTGAGGCATTACCCCGACGACCCGATCGACCTAACCGCTGCAGGAAACCGGATACTGAAAAGGGAGATCCCAGTTGAATCACCCGTTCTAGCTGTCCAATATCTATTCCTAGTTCCAAAGTAACAGTCGCTGCAGCGATTGCTGGACGAGAAGGATCTCGCATGGCATCCTCTGCAGATTTCCGCAGTGCTGCTGCTACACTTCCATGATGGACATGGTAAATATCTGCCATCTGTTTCTGCTTGGCCATGTCTTGTAGCGAACCAATAATCTCCTCCGTTTCTGCCCGACTATTGGCAAATAATAAGCACTTCCCTTGCGGTAGGCGGCTGCGATTAAAGATATGTGGTATATAAGTAGAATTAGGCTCCTTTGGATTGGTAAAATGCTCAAGAGATAGGCGCAACTTCTGTCCCGTATTCCGAATAGTAGGCACTGTAACTGACCGAGTAGTGCTAGCTCGTAACCATTGTTGGGCTTGCGAATAATCGCCTAGTGTGGCTGATAGCCCAATTCGCCGGGGTAGGTGCCACATATACTTTTCTAGCCGCTCTAACTGACAGAGTATTTGACCACCTCGATCCGTCCCCATAAAAACATGAACCTCATCAATTATCACAAATCGCAAGTCAGAAAAGAGCCGTACCAAGTGTTTCTGATGGTTAATTAACACACTTTCCAAGGACTCGGGGGTAATCTGAAGCACCCCTAAGGGAGCAGTTAACAACTTTTGTTTGTGTTGGGCAGACACATCTCCATGCCAGTGCCACAGGGGAATATGGGCTTCTTCTAATAGATGCTCTAGACGATAAAATTGATCATTAATTAGTGCCTTAAGTGGTCCTATATAGAGAATACCGAGACTCTTGGCTGGTTTTTGCTCTAATAGAGTTAAGGCCGGTAAGAAGGCTGCTTCTGTTTTACCTGATGCAGTTCCACTAGCTAAAAGTAGGTGGGTATCCGTATCAAAGATAGCTCGACATGCCTCAATTTGAATATCTCGTAATTCATCCCAACGATGGGCATAGATATATTCCTGGATAAAGGGAGATAGACGATAAAAGGGATTTACACTCATAAGGTGAACTCCGCAAAGCCCCCATCTTCATCTAACTCCGACTGATGTCTCACTGACGGTTGGAATTGGGGACTATCTAGTAGTTGCCCAAATGACACTTCCTCCTGTTCTTGAGCTAAATAGAGTAGGCTCAGCAAGTCCTTGAGTACATCTCTTGGTGTAAGCAATTCATCAGCCCCGAGATAATTAACAATGACTTGCATAAACCGTACTAAATCATCATTACCTACCCGCTGCTCATATTGATAATGTTGACGATGTACATCTGCTATTTTTTGGAGCAACAAGAAGACTTCCTCTTGGGAAAGAGATTGTAAACGAATAACTGGATCGGAAGCATCAAATGCACCTGGTCGTGTAAACCGAGACTGGGCTAACCTGGTTTGTAATGCCTCATAACTATATAGGCCGCGCCGTTCATCTTCTAAGAACTGGGGTGTGCCCCCCATCATAATGCCCAGATACTCCGCTCTGCCTTGCATAGTATCATTAAACATGGTAAGTATTTTTTCATAGTTATTCTGACGGGTAATAGAGTGACTTATTTTATATAAATTGACAGCCTCATCTATTAAAACCAATAGCCCCACATACCCCACCTGCTTAACGAATCGAGCCATTAGTTTGAGATAATCATACCAACTATCATCGTCAATAATTACCCGCACATCCAAGTGTTCTCGGGCCTCAGTTTTCGTCGAGTATTCTCCTCGCAACCAGCGTAAAGCCGCATTTTTCATTGTCTCATCATCTTGACAATACCCTCTCCAGTAGGTAGTCAAAACACTAGCAAAGTCAAATCCGTGCACTAATCCCTCCATCTGATTAATTACAGTATAAATTTTAGTCTCTATCACTTGACTAAATCCTTGGTCTGACGGGTTCCCACTCCCTTCGGCAACCACATCTGCTTGAATACTACTTATCCAACGTTCTAATATACTACTCAAGGCTCCTCCCTCTGGCCGGGTTTTGGTCGCCATATTCTGCATTAACTCACGATAAGTGGCTATCCCCTGACCTTTATGCCCGGATAAGCGTCGTTCGGGTGATAAGTCACCATCTATTACAACGAAATTCCGGTCTAAAGCAGTATTACGTAATAACTGCAGCATAAAGCTTTTTCCTGATCCATAACGTCCTATTATGAACCGAAACCCTGCTCCACCTGCACTAATATTGTCAAGGTCCTGCACTAACGCCCCTATTTCACGACTGCGACCAACAGCGATATAGGGTAAACCAAGCCTAGGGACTACACCAGCACGTAATGAGTTTAAAATTGCAGTGGATATCCGTTTTGGAACTCTGTTAACTACCATGATCTCACCTCATTGCTTGTATCATCGATATCAGTTGTTCGTGATATTCTTCATTCAGCAGAAAAGAATCATATCCATCTATTAGAAGATCACCAATAGTATCAAGGGCGATTTCATTAATCTCATCGATAAGTGATTGGATCATTATAGAATGACTTGTGGCTAACACCTTTAGCTTTGCCTTGACATCGTCTTGATTTACCATAATGATCACTGCATTTAATTGATAGGGAGCAAGGGTCTGGAAAAATACCGTCCACTGACTAGACTCAGAAAACACAATCGGCTTGTTGTTCTGATCCTCATATTTCTCTGAGGACTTTGATGCGTCTTCGGTAGGCGGATCCGCGTGTACTGCTTCTTCATCATCTGATAAAAGAAGAGATACGATATCTGATGATTCCCTTTGTAACCGAGCCACAGCCTCAAAGTCTATCTTCACTTCTTGGTCAAAATCTCGTTCGGCCTGCGGTATTCCATAATACCGATCAAAATACCGGTCTATCTGGCGTTTAATAAACGGATCTAGACCTGCCACTGGCAGAAGCGTCTTATACCGATGGATGTGACGTAGTTTATTCTCGCTGTAACGTACAATGGCTGTCAGATATTTCCGAAGTGGCTTATGCGTTGTATACGGCTTAATCTTAGCGATCACTATCTCGCTCCGATCATAGGAAAATCCAGGCACTCCTTCAAAGGGACGACGCCTTATGGTGTGGGTAGCCATAGGGATTTGGTCAAACAAGCCCTTACCCTTCATTTTCCCAAAAACACGGTCAAGATATTGTAAAACCTGAGGAATCTCTTGCTCTAGCACGCTGCGATTTGCTTGGTAAAAGCGACTACGTTGCGGATCATAATCTAACAAGTAAACCAGTAAGTCCATAGATAAGCGGATCAAGCCTTCCTGAGCGTATTGAGCAAATACTATCTCTGGCACTTGAAACACTGGCGGTGCACTCGCATTCATTATATATGGTTTCAACGGTTCGGGCAACTGATAAAACAACCGATAGTCCACTAACCAATCGATCAAGAACTGATCAAGAATCGGGATGCGTAAACGATACTGCAACCATATAGCTAGCAGTCGCTGGTAGCCCTCTTCACTATCTTCCACGCCTACTTTATGGATTAGTTCATAGATATAGACTAAAACATAAGCCAAATCTGTGTTCAAATAGTGACCTCTCCGAACCTGGGTCCGCCAACAAAAATACCATTTCTTCTGACTATCAGTCATCACAGCATAGGTAGGAGATGTAGCCTGAAAGGAAACATAGCGTCCCTGCTCCTCTTGGCGACCAGCATATCTTTTTGCTTCAGTTAAAAAAGAGGTATCTGTAAAAGAGGACATCTGCCCTACCCGAGATAGTTGGGCCACCGATCTTGATCTACCCAGTTCCAGATGAGTTCGCTCTTGCTCTACCATGATCTTAATGCTATCAGCATCTCCGCGAAACCAAGGTTGAATTAACGGATACACTTTGTGCCAGAACCAATGGATCTGGGCTCTGTCGTAAATTACTGTCCCTCTGGTATCTAGAAACTCCTTAGGTAACGTCTGCAGATTAGGACCTGGTTGAATAGCGCCATCATGATGTATATGATCAGGCACTGTAGTGAGGGAGTAGGCTGCTTGGGGCGAGCCCTCCCAGTTGATGTTTAGCTTGATCTGAGACTCAAAAGTTGAGACTAACTCACAAGTAACAAAGGGGTGATCTCGATAGCTTAAGTCACAATGAAACGGTACACCTCTCTTGTGCCACAGGAGGACGTCTTTCCGTAGAAAATTCACCAAACTTGAACCAGTAATCTCTGACCGATTCAGGATCTGATCATCGGCTAAGCCTACAGTAGGGATTTGAAAGTACGTATCCAACACATAAAACCAACCAGCACCAGCGTATTTCGCACCGCCTAAATCCTGGATTAAAGCCTCTCTGCCCTGAACCCAGTGATACGAAATAATCAAGCTAGGAGGGACATCGTCCAGATGTAGCCGCTGGACTTTCGGATCAATCTCAATTATTAAAAGAGGATCATCTAACTCTAACAAGATAGACTTTACTTGTTCTAGTTTACCCAATGATACATACAAGGTATTATCTCGCAGGGAGGTACAGGCGAAAATCGACGCTAATTGAGGAAACCGCTTACCCATCCAGCTTAGCAGAACCCGGTTCTTCCCTCTATAAGCCACAATAACAAAATCCCGCTTCTGCTTTCGTAGCGTGATGACGTATTCACCGTGGAGAGTGCGAGTCATTCTATCGATATCGATATCGAGATCCATCCGATCACTCCCTTACCTTTAGTATTCGCTATCATTGGTGTATCTTCCTATTATACCCAATTATTGCAGGAGATGAAACGTATTATGGCAAATTTATCAAACATTCAATGGTGTCTGCTATTAAATGGTGTCAGATCGGGAAGGCAAAAGGGAAAATAAGAGGGGAAACAATCCTTGGATTTGGGGCTATAAGCTTCCAACTAAGCGGAATCCGTCCCATTGGGCAACGTAGTTTCGATAAAGATCAATCAATGTATCAGTTTATCTAAGAACCGATACACATTAGCAATCTAGTTTTTCCAGTAATAACTGTCTCGCTGCCACTTTTCTACTGCCACTACCCTCAGCCAACACGCGAAGGAGTTCATCCCGATTATAACTCGCTAAGCCTTGCTTGGCTTCATTTATTTGTGATTGGTAATCATTTGCCGTCTTTAAATGGCGATTCATGTAGATTGTGGTCCAATTTTCTACTATGTTTTTCAGTCTCTGCCAGAGCAGTATTAGCTTGTCCTTAACAAAAACACTAGGATTCCATTGATCTTTGCGTTCTCTACTCCTTCTGACTTTTCGAGAAAAACTAAACATGCTGTCACTCCTAGATTAATTTTTGTACATTCTATGCCAACTAGTCCAACTTGATGCCTAGGAAACTAGACGTTAAGAAATGATTATGTTATTCCTTCCTCTCTTGCTTTTCCTATCCTACTAAAGTAGAATAAGAGCAGGATCTTTATACCCTTTAGTGTAAATACACCCGTATATGCACCTAGAGAGGAGTTTATTATGCTTACTGAGCAAAACCAACCGCTCATTGCACAGATTGAACAGCTGAAGCAGCAAAGAGATGCGATCATCCTTGCTCATAGCTACCAACTAGAGGAAATTCAAGAAATTGCTGATTATGTAGGAGATTCCTATGGTCTTAGTATGCAAGCACGTGACTCAAAAGCGTCTACTATCGTATACTGTGGGGTACACTTCATGGCAGAAAGTGCCTACATCCTCGCACCGGAGAAAACCATTCTCTTACCCGAAAAGACAGCTGGTTGCCCCTTGGCCGATACCATTGATTATGATGCTCTTCAAGCTGCGAAGGAGAAGTATCCCCAAGCTAGTGTAGTATGTTATATTAATGCGAGTGCAAGTGTTAAGTCGATCAGCCATATCTGCTGCACCTCATCAAATGCTCTTAAAGTAGTCGAAGGCGTGGATAATCATCAGATACTATTTGTACCGGACAAGAATCTAGCCC
>SKHL01000085.1 GCA_007116995.1 Limnochordia bacterium | reverse complement strand
ATCAGCCGGATAGTAAACCACCGACTTACGGTTCGCAGTTAGTGTTGGACCATTCTCCCCTTGGGCCACAGTCCAATCCTTGGTTGTATACTCCGATAAAAAGTCTCGAGTCGATTGATCTAATTTATCAGCAACTGTAATGAATTGCTGATTCGCTGCATCCCAGTCAATCCACGCATCTTCAGGAACGAGGATTTGCTCGGCGAATGTAAGGTCAACCCAGTCCAGTGTTACACCGACGGGTAAGCCTTCTTTAATGGTTACTTCGCCCCGTTCTGCTCGCTGGGGATGCCACAATCCAGTAAAGGGATCAGGAACAGAGCCAACGTCGCCTGTAGCGCGAATAGCCATTTGGTCAAAACTCCAGTTTGATCCGCCTAATGGGTTCCAAGGATCAACGACTATGTTCTGCAATCCAATGGTTACATTACCACCAATCTCTTCTCCGCGGCGAAGAGTCTGTGCCCACAATCTCGCACCTGTCGTACCAGCTGCTAGATCAGAAGCCACACTGATATTGGCCTGGCGAGGGAAGGCAGATACTTGATCCACAAGCCAAACTCGCTGGGAATCTTGAAGAGATAGATCAAGAACGTCTGATAACAAGGCAGTTCGTTCAGCCATGGTCGTGAAGTCACGCCGATCTAATCGATCCGCAAGTTCATAGAATTCAGGAGTAGGATCATAGGCCTGCCAAAGCGGGGTAGCTAACCCTAGATCAGTATAGAAAAAGGCGAAGTTACCTGCCTGATCCCGACTAACTAAGGTGGTAATCCATGCTCCAGTATAGATGTGGAAGAGTCCACTAGCTGGATCTCCAGACAACCAAATCGGCGATGCTTCTGCGCCGGTCTTATAATCTACCTCGATAGAAAAACCAATTCCTTCCAATAAATCCCCAAGGTAATCAGCAATGGCCACCCGTTCATCCTCAATTCGAGCGAGGATTCTAACAACCACAGGTTTCCCCTCATACTGCCATTGACCGTTTACCTTAACAGCACCGAGACCTTCCATTTCAGCTGTAATAGCTGCTTCGGCTCGTGCTGGGTTATGGGCATACTCTAACTCAACCTTACGAGCCACATCAGCGATACGAGCATAATCAGCAAAGGCACTCGTAAGAGCCATATACTTAGGAACTGCCATACCACCAAAGATCTCCTGAGCAATATAATCTCGATCAATCAACCAGTTGAGTGCTTCCCGTACTGGTTTGAGGGCAAAGGGGTTTAAGTCTCCACTATCCCATACAGGACCGACAGGATTAAACGTTAGCTCATTATAAAGACCATAGGCCATACTATAATCTAAACTGGGACTTGCTAGGATTCGTTGAAAATCCTCAGCATTGGCAATCCCATCAGAATAGAGATCGAGTTCACCTACTAAGAGCCTGGAAATTGCTGTAGCATTGTCAGGCTCTCTAACCATGGTAACTTCGTCCACCCAAGCACCCATTCTCTCTGTAGCTAAAACGCTTACGGATAAAGATAGAACCATCGTAATTACAACCATACTAATTAGCCAGAGCTTTTTGCTATTAAACATAATTTTCCACCTTTCCCGATTCTAAGAATCTTTCCTTAACAAGACACCTGTTCCTCCAGACATATACCGTATTCCCCGTCACCACCTCGTTCCTTATTCAGACTCACTCTCGCTGATTCACCTTAGAATATCAGCCACCCATGTAGTAAGAACACTCCTTAATCCTTATAGATAACAATGGCGCATATCCCGGTTAGAAATCCTGCCAGCGATAGCCCGTAAGCTAGGAAATTAAGCAGATAGCTCTGCTGTAGTAACCCGATTACCATGAAGAAAATAACTAACCAACCTACACCTAAGAGCAAAAACCCTAAAATAAGATACTTAACTAACAGTCGGTTATCCATACAGTGTCATTTAATGCGTTAATCGCACTCCTGACGAATCAACTCCTTCCGATTCTAATTCTCATTGCACATTCCATGTTACAAGGTGTGAATCAGTAGAACCCGTCTAGAGTCTATGAATCTATAACCACCCCCTGTATTTGAGACAATTTTGCCACATTTATTGAATTTATAACTAGACTTCTCTACTTTATGTTAATTTCCTGCATAATGTGGACAGGTAATCGGATTAATCATAAAGATTTTTCTGCTTGCATAATAGATGTTTATACATAGGCAAAGCTCTGCCTATGTATGCTCGGCTCTAATATACATGTCTACCCAGCTAAATAGCATATTTAATCTGTTATTTATAATTTGATTATTCCACTTCCTTTCAATGCCAGCTACGAGAGTACTCCCTCACTAATTTCTATTATATTTTATGATCATATAACCATTGATAACCAATTAAGAGTATTATATAGATTTAATTACCTGTTCAAACCAGTTACTGTTACTAAGTAGAAAATGATTATTATGTATTATTATACATAAACGATCTACCCAAGATCGCTAAAAATATACCTGCATGCATCACAAGAAGGACATATAGCCCTCTTCGTTGTGTAGTCTTTTAAAAAACTACATCACTCTGACGACAATATGTCCTTCTTTAAAAGAAAACTTAATCAACACTAATCCCCACCATTTTCATTAACCAAAAAGGGAATCCATCGCAACCACTCGAAGCCCGTCCTTAACGAACAGCCACTAACACACAGGCCTTAACGTATTCAAGCCCCTGTTTCTTTGTATATTCAAGCAATTCATCATTATAAGTCTCCGGCTGAAACCAAATGTAGGGTACTCCAAGCTTAGCTGCTTGCTCGATGACTGCCTTCCCGCGCTTTGGTGAGACCACCATATCTATTACATCCGGAACCTGTGGTAAAGACGCCAGGTCTGGATAGCATTGATCACCCTCTACCTGGTCATAAACAGGGTTAACAGGGAAGACTTGATACCTTTTGGACTTAAGCTTATTATAGATCATGTTTCCATACTTGATCGGATTTTGATTAGCCCCGACCACAGCCCAAACTTTCTTCTCCAACATTTTTTCCGCTAATTGTATGACTGTAGTCTGTGATTCCATTTATACATCAACCCTTCTGTCATATATTTCCAAACACGCCTACTAGCAAAGCTAATATCTTTCTACAGTTTGCATCATATCTTGCTTTTCACGCCACCAATACAAATAGGATGGTCCTAGATAAAGTTCGATACAGCTAACTAAACCCCTTTATTTACAACGAAAAACATGGCGTCCTCTTCATTCCGTAGTCTTCTCGCGAAGACTACCCCATCTCGTCCAACATCATTGGATGACACCATTAAGTAATGTAAATTAGAGTTCGATGATTGACTGACTTTATCTACTCCTCGCTTATAGTATCGTTCCAAAAGACGCGATAAATAGCTCCAATACGCCGATGTCCTTGTTTACATTCTATGTTCCTCTCACGATGCTATTCGAATGGATGCTTGTACCGTTCAGAAATAAAGTCTAGTATTTTCAAAACGGTACAACACTGGTTCAAGAGCCCTCATACTAGCTATGATTTTACATACGTAGTGTATATTTGACGAATTGCTTTTTCAAAGTCCCTATTCTCTATGCCAACGATGATATTAATCTCGCTAGAACCTTGATCGATCATTCGCACATTAATATCTAACTGGGCAAGAGCATTAAAAAGTTTGGCTGCAATACCCGACCGATATGCCATGCTCTGCCCTACTGTTGCGATTAGAGCAATATCATGAAAAACCTCTACTTTATCGGGACTCAGGTTATTATCAATTTGACGCAACACTAGATCTAATTTACCATCAAGCTCACTCTCTAGAATCACTAAGGAGACTGTGTCGATTCCTGAAGGTAAATGTTCAAAGGAAATAGCATGCTCCTCTAGGATGGAAAGCAATCTACGTACGAAACCTAATTCCGAATTCATCAGTGCTTTTTCTATAGAGATAATGACGAAGTCCTTCCGTCCAGCAATACCTGTAATGTCACCAGTAAATGGCTGCCGATCTACACTACTTATGATCATAGTTCCTTGATTCTCTGGGATATTCGTGTTGCGAATATTTATGGGTATCCCCGCTTGACGAACGGGGTAAATAGCGGCCTCGTGCATCACATTTGCTCCATTATATGCAAGCTCTCGTAATTCGCTATAGGTAATCAAACTAATTGGTCTAGGATCATCAACAATGCGAGGATCTGCCATTAGTATTCCCGAAACATCGGTCCAGTTCTCATACAACTCCGCCTGCATACTGCGAGCTAAAATAGAGCCAGTAATGTCGGAGCCTCCACGTGAGAATGTCTTAATGGTCCCATCGGGTTTCGCTCCATAGAAACCGGGAATAACTGCTTGGTGATGGTTCGCCAATTCTAACGCTACTAGGTTCCCTGTGGCAGTTAGATCGAGACGACCTTGTTGATTAAAGGCTATAATCTTAGCCGCATCAATGAAGGCATACCCTAAATGAGCAGCTAAAATTACTCCATTAAGATATTCACCACGGCTTGCGGCAAAGTCAGGCGTTCGCTCCTGATAGATCTGCTCCTTAATCTCCAATAAATATGCCTTAATATCCAGGTCCAACTTTAACTGGTCTGCAATTTCTACGTATCTTTGTTCTATAGCCGTAACTATGTCTTCAATGGGTAGTGACTTCTGCGCATAGGCATGACACAGATAAAACAAATCAGTTATCTTATCATCTCCAGGAAATCGCTTGCCTGGTGCTGAAGGCACCACATATCTGCGACTAGGATCAGCTAGCACGATCTTCTTCACTCGCTCAAATGCAGATGCATCTGCTAAGGAGCTACCACCAAACTTTGCTACTTTCAAACCCATCTATTCCTTAACCCCCTACGTACCCATAAAAATCCCGGCTTATCAAACCTCAAGCCTAACTGTCCACGAACAGATTAAGACGCCCGTATCCCCGTAACAAAACGACTGATCCGGGTTAGCGCTTCCTCCAAGTTAGCCATGGAATAAGCATAGGAGCATCGAATATAACCTTCTCCACTATCACCGAAGGCATTTCCAGGTACTACAGCTACTCGCTCGTCATCCAGCAGACGATTACAAAATTCCTCCGAGCTCATCCCTAGGGACTTAACACAGGGAAACACATAAAATGCTCCCTTTGGTTCAAAACAATCCAAGCCCATCTCACGGAAGCCATGGACCATTAGTTTACGGCAATGATCATATTCTTCTTGCATACGCCGAACAGAATCTATCCCATTACGCAGTGCTTCAATGGCTCCATATTGACTTATAGTTGGGCAACACATAATAGCATACTGATGTATTTTTGTCATAGCATCGATAAGAGGCGGAGGTCCTGCCGCATACCCTAGTCGCCAACCAGTCATAGCAAAGGATTTAGAAAACCCATTTATTACTAGAGTTTTCTCGTACATTCCCTCTAATGAGGCAATGGAAATGTGCTCTAAATCATAAGTCAACTCACTGTAGATTTCATCAGAGATCGTCAGCATATCATTTTTCCGTAAGATTTCTGCGATTTCCTCTAAATTATGGCATTCCATGATCGCTCCGGTAGGATTATTAGGATACGGTAAAATCAGGATTTTTGAGCGGTCTGTGATACAACTCGCTAGATCCACGCCTGCTAGGCGAAAGTCTGTTTTCTCCGTGGTGGGTACGGCTATGGGAATACCACCAGCTAATATCACGCAAGGGGAATAAGAGACATAAGATGGCTCAGGAATGAGAACTTCGTCTCCTGGCTCGATTAAAGCACGTATGGCCAAATCAATGGCCTCGCTGGCTCCCACAGTCACTAAAACTTGATCTTCGGGGTTATAGTTAATGTTATAACGATTAGATAAATAATGACTAATCTCCTGACGCAATTCTAACAGCCCAGAGTTGGAGGTATAGGTTGTGCGACCTTTTTCCAAGGCATAGATAGCTTCCTCCCGTACATGCCATGGAGTAGCAAAATCCGGTTCCCCGACACCTAAAGAAATCACATCTTCCATCTGTGTAACAATATCAAAGAACCTGCGAATCCCTGAAGGTTTTATCTTCTTAACTCGCGAGCTAATCATAGAGTCTATCATAACCATATCGCCGCCCTTTGATCTTTTTCCTCTGGTCCAAAGATAACCCCATTTTGCTTATATTTCTTGAGAACGAAGTGAGTGGCACAGCTAAGCACAGAATCCATAGGAGCAAGTTTTTGGGATACAAATAGCGCTACATCTTTCATGCTTTTCCCTTCAATAACAACGGTTAAATCGAACCCACCTGACATTAAATATACCGCTGTAACCTCAGAGTACTGATAGATCCGCTCAGCAATTTTGTCAAACCCAAGCCCGCGTTGGGGCGTAACTTTTACTTCAATTAACGCTGTGACCAATTCGCGGTCTGTCTTTTCCCAATCAACAACTGTATGATAGCCTAATATCGTACGATTGGCTTCTAACCTGTTCAATTCCTCGTCTAATGCCGCCTGGGTTACTCCTAACATAATTGCCATTTTCTCTAGTGTTATTTTGCTATTTTGTTCTAAGATCTCCAAAATCCTTTGCTCCACAGCAATGCCTCCTATCATTGAATATCAATGATTCTATTTGTTTCTGAGAGATATATCTATACATTATATCGGATCTCGTAAAAGAAAACAGTGTTTATTACGATTTTTAACTATATGTTCACATTTTCATCTCACCCATGGATTCTAGCCTACGGGAAAGATAATTCGAGTGGCAAAAATCACCGCAGTTAGGGTAAGTGCGCTAAAGAGTGTGGATAACATCACCGCTTGAGAAGCAAATCCAGGGCGGTTATTATACTCAACAGCAATTAATGCACTATTAACTGACGTAGGCACAGCCGATGATATCATTAATACCTGGGCGAGGACCCCTT
>SKHL01000238.1 GCA_007116995.1 Limnochordia bacterium | reverse complement strand
GGTACACTAATTGCAGTCGGGGTAGGTCCAGTTGTTCAATTCAGCCTCCACCATTTAGAGAGATTGTGGGATGTTTTGTTTCTTTTAAAATCGCAACCTGCAGCCCATATTAATGGATAAGATTATGGCTGTTAAGGGGGTATATGTGGTATGGTTGTATTTACCAACGGAGCAGTGGATCACTATCGGAAAGTTGGGTGAATATCAGTTTAGGCCAGGTGTATATGGGTATTGTGGTAGTGCACAGAGCAATTTAGAGGCGCGTATTTTGCGCCATCAGAAAAAGGAAAAACCCTTGCGCTGGCATATAGACTATCTTCGTAGGGTATGTAGCTACTTAGGAGCAGTAGTTATTCACTTGGATAAAGCAGGAGAATGCCTATTAGCAAAAGAGTTAATAAAGATACCCAGTGCATGTTACCCAGTGAGAGGATTTGGCTCATCGGACTGTCATTGTCTATCCCATTTAGTATGGATTCCAAGTCTATTGCCAAGAAATGCAGTAAGGAGGTAAGATATGACGGACTTAAACATAGCAAAACAAGAATTCATTGAAGGTGACTGGTCTTTAGTTATTGTTAAGGATGGATGTGTTCTACAGAGGCTAAAAGAGCATAGACTAGTGCCATTACTTAGAGCCTTACATGCTGTTGAAGCAAACGCTCAAGGGTGCTCTGTAGCTGACAAGGTAATCGGACGGGCTGCAGCGATGCTTTTGATCTCCTATGGTGCCCGAGCCATCTACACCCCCTTGATGAGTGAAGAGGCTAAACGCCTACTAGAAACAGCTAGTATTGATGTAATTGCGGAAGAACTTGTTCCTCATATCCTAGACAATACTGGTCAGGATCTCTGTCCAATGGAGAAACTCGTTGCAGACATCCAGCAACCAACATTAGGTTTGAAGCGATTACTGCAGTTTTTCCATGACAAAGGCATTCCCGTAGAGTAACCCTGGGCTAGTCTATTCATAGCGACGACGAACTCGATTTAGAATATTTCTTTGGTTAAGAATGAGTTGTTCACATTCGAAAAGAGCATGTAATAAATCGGCATTTTCTTTCGGATCCAACTGGGCATGACTATCTTCAAAGATCCGTTTTTGCTCAGCTAAGCGATCTAGTAATCTCCAAATAATATCCTGTGGTTGCATTGGGACAATCGTCCTTTCCTCTAGGTTTTATTAGTATACCATACTCAATTGGTACCGTCAGCTATTTATAGAATTTACTTTTCTAAGCAGGTAAAATCTGAGTAATAGGCTTGCCTGAATGGCAGATGTGAGAAGATTTCACCAAAGTAAAGGAGGAGATTCAGTGATATCAGAACGCGTTGTATCCCAAGTGTTGTTAGCCGCTCTTCATACGGGTGGTGATTTTTCTGAAGTGTTTGCTGAGGACACGTATGGTAGTACGATTAAGATGGTTAATGGTTCAGTAGAGGACGGAGTATCTGGCCGTGATTTTGGCGTAGGTATACGCATCATGCAAAAAAATCGATGCGTATATGCCTATACCAATGATGCGTCTCCAGCTAATCTGTTAAAAGTGGCGAGGGAAGCCGCTGCAGCCCTAGCTGATCAACAGTTGATCGATGCTGTTGTGCTGAACAAAACCGACGTAGCAAATATCCATCTTATTCGGACGTATCCTCAGGATGTAGCGAAGCAGAGAAAAGTAGAGATTATGAGACGAGCACACAATGCTGCTAGTAATTATGACTCCTTGATTTCCCAGATTACCTTAGGTTATTTTGATCAGGATCAAAAGGTACTAATAGCCAACTCGGATGGATTATTTGTAGAAGATCGGCGAGTACGGACCCGACTAATGATTAGTGCAATAGCGTCTAAAGATGGGGAGAAGCAATCGGGCTTCTATGGACCTGGACGCCATATGGGCTTTGAGCTATTCTCCGAACTAGACATTGAGGAGTATGCGAAGGAAGCCGCTAGAATAGCTGTAACGATGGTGAATGCAGAGCATGCGCCAAGCAGAAAAATGCCTGTAGTCATTCATAATGGATTTGGTGGCGTAATCTTTCATGAAGCTTGTGGACACAGTCTCGAAGCGACAAGTGTAGCTAAGGGGACATCGGTTTTTACTGACAAGATAGGCCAAAAAATAGCTTCTGATGTGGTCACTGCTGTAGATGATGGAACTATCCCAAATGCATGGGGATCACAAAACATTGATGATGAGGGGAACCCATGTCGTAGAAATCTGTTAATTGACAAGGGAGTTCTTACTGGATATCTAATTGATAAACTTAACGGACGGCGAATGAATGCGGAAGCTACGGGTAGTAGTCGCAGACAAAGCTATCGTCAGGCCCCAACATCGCGTATGACGAACACTTTCATCTGTGATGGACAGTCTAGCTTTGATGACATTATCAGGCAAACAGAATATGGTCTATTTGCCAAGTATATGGGTGGTGGTTCCGTCAATCCAGCCACAGGAGAGTTTAACTTCGCTGTAACCGAAGGATATCTAATTGAAAATGGACAGATTACACAACCTGTGCGCGGTGCAACCTTAATCGGACGTGGAGCTGATGTTTTACAAAAGATTGACCTAGTATCCAATAATTTATCTAGGGGACAAGGAATGTGTGGCTCAATAAGCGGGTCTATCCCAACGGATGTAGGACAGCCAACAGTTCGAGTAAGTCAGCTAACTGTGGGTGGAAGGAAGGGGGAATAAAGATGGAAATAAGCGTTTTTAAGGAGGAGCTATTTCGCCAAGGCTTACTGGCTGGGTTTACAGAGATGGAGATTTTCGTGACAAGTGCTAGAGATTTTAGTGTGCGAGTTTTTAAGAAGGAGATTGACAACTATAGTTTAAGTGAAGTATGGGGTCTCGGGTTTCGTGGTAAGTATCAAGGAAGAATGGGTTATGCCTATACAGAGATCCCTGATCAGCAATCCGTCACCTTGTTAATCAAAGATGCCAAACAGAATGCGATAATTATTGATAGCACAGATGATATCGATATATTTGCTGGAAGTAATACATATCCTAAGATAGAAGCGTTTAATCCGGATTTTAGTAATATTTCAGTTGCTGACAAGATTGAATTTGCCCTCAATCTAGAGCAGGAAGCCTACTCCCTGGATCCTCGAGTAACCACGGTAAATTATGCTTTATTCGCTGATGGTGAAGGAGAAGTGCATATCGCCAATACTAAGGGTTTAGACCGTTCCTACCAAAGGAACGGAGGGGCTAGTTATGTGTCAGTAGTGGTCAAAGATGAAGACGAAGTGCGTACAGCAGGGCGGTTTGTGGTCGGTAATAAGTGGGAGTGTTTTAACGTGGCCGAGTTAGCCAAAGAAGCAGTGGAAGAAGCGGTATCTATGTTAGGAGCACAAACCATAGACTCTAAAGAGTATCCCGTAATTTTACGGCATGATGTAGCGGGAGGTATATTGCAAACATTCTCATCAGTATTTTCGGCAGAATCAGTCCAAAAAGGATTTTCACTTCTTAAGGATAAAATAGGAGAAACTATAGCAGCACAGACCATCACTCTGATCGATGATCCACTATTACCAGATGGTGCAGGTTCTGCACCATTTGACAGTGAGGGTGTTGCGACCAAGACCAAAGAAGTCATCAAGGACGGTGTCTTAATTACCTATCTCCATAATCTAAAAACGGCGAAGAAAGATGGAATTCCATCTACTGGCAATGCATCAAAGGGGTCCTTTCGGTCTCCTGTAAGGATTGCTCCCACTAACTTCTTCATTCAACCTGGGGATCTAAGCTATGATGAGCTAATGGCTGATTTAGATGAAGGGTTAATCATCATTAGTGTGCAAGGTTTACATTCAGGAGCTAATCCTGTATCTGGCGATTTTTCTTTAGGGGCTTATGGGTATTATGTGAAAAACGGCAAAATAGATCATCCTGTGGATCAGATTACCATTGCAGGAAACTTTTTTCAGTTATTGAAGGATGTTACCAGGATAGGTAGTGATTTAAAATTTGGCATGGGGGGGAGCACTGCTAGTCCTAGCATACTGATTAAAGGTCTAGCTGTTTCAGGGAAATAACATTTATTTAACGGTAATTATCATTCTCATTAGACGAAAGAGAGGATATAATGGAGTTTAGGGCACTAATTGATAGATTTAAGAACATGCCTTCACGACCGAAAATAGGTCTTTGCCTAGCAGGTGGGGCGGCGCGAGGACTTTCCCATATTGGTGTGTTGCAGGTCTTTGAAGAGATAGGGATGCCGATCGACTTAATTGTGGGCACTTCAGCTGGAGCTATTGTTGGTTCCCTGTGGGCTAGTGGCGTAAACAGTGAAAAAATGCACCGCCTCGCTCGGAAGACTGAGTGGTGGTTCTTAGCGAAACCTGCTCTCTTTGATATGGGCCTTTTGAGCTCCCAGGGTATTGAGGATTGGTTAAAACGAATTATTCAAGTCAAAGAGTTTAAGGAGATGCCCATTGAGTTTGTGGCTACAGCGACCGACTTTCTTACGGGAGAGCTTGTTGTTCTACACAACGGCGATGTAGCTCATGCCGTGCGAATTAGTTGTACCATCCCTGGGATATATAAGCCTGTAAGGTATCAAGGGCGTGAGTTAGTGGATGGAGGATTAGTTCAGAACTTGCCAGCTCAGGTGAGCCGGGCCTTTGGGGCTGAGATTCTAATTGGAGTCGATGTGCATGCTGACTTGCTTGGAACCGGAGTGCCTCAAACTCCTGTAGTAGCCCTGATTCATAGTGCCAACATTTTGCAACGACAGCATGAAATCGTTCAGTTAGATATGGTTGATTTGATCATCGAACCAAAAGTAGGTCATCTAAGCCCCATTAGTTTTAACGCGGTTGATCAGTTTGTGGAACACGGACAGGCAGCTGCTCGGGAAAGACTGGATGAATTAGCTTCATTGCTAGGAAAGGTAGTAGGTGGAAACTAATTGGAGATTAGAAATGTAGCTATTATTGCCCATGTAGACCATGGCAAAACAACACTAGTGGACGCGATTTTAAAGCAGACTGGTGTATTTCGAGATAATCAGCAGGTAGAGGATCGAGTACTAGATTCTAACGCATTAGAGCGAGAGCGGGGTATCACAATTCTGGCGAAAAACATCGCCGTATTATATCAAGACCACAAGATTAATATTGTGGACACCCCAGGACACGCCGATTTCGGTGGTGAGGTGGAACGAATCCTAACCATGGTGGATGGAGCACTTTTAGTTGTAGATGCCGTGGAAGGGCCTATGCCGCAAACGCGCTTTGTGTTACAGAAAGCGCTCGAACATGGTCTTTCTCCCATTGTAGTCGTCAACAAAATCGATCGTCCTTTCTCAGAGCCGGATCGGGTAGTTGAGGAAGTCTTTGATCTATTGGTAACTCTTGGAGCTAACGATCAACAGTTAGAATTTCCCGTGTTCTATGCTTCAGCTTTGTCTGGTAAAGCCAGTGCTGAACAAGACGTATTGGAAGAAACCGGGGCTAATATATTACCTATTTTAGATGGGATTATTGAGTATGTACCTGCACCAGAAGTTATTCGCGATGGTCCACTACAAATGCTCGTGACCAATCTAGACTATGATGATTATGTGGGACGGATAGCCCTAGGTCGGGTTCGAAGTGGACAAATTAGGCAAGGCCAAGAAATTATTATTACTCATAGTGATCGGGATACGTCAAGAAAAGGAAAAATTGCACAGTTATATACATTCTCTGGGTTAAAACGGATTCCAACTGCCACGGTGTTCTCCGGTGACATTGCGGCATTTAGCGGGATCGAAAGTGTTCAAATCGGAGAGACGATTAACCAACTTGATCATCCGTGGCCACTACCGGCCATACAGGTGGATGAACCCACCTTAACTATGATTTTTCGAGTGAATGATGGCCCCTTTTCTGGACGGGAAGGAGACTATTTAACCTCTCGGCACATACGGGATCGACTGTTACGCGAGGAGAAAACGAATGTGGCCCTCCGAGTGGAAGAGACCGATTCCCCAGACACCTTTCGAGTTTCTGGACGGGGAGAGTTGCATTTAAGTGTGCTAATTGAAACTATGCGACGGGAGAGATATGAGTTTTGTGTATCGAAGCCCGAGCCTATCCTACGGCATAGCGAAAGTGGGGTTGAAGAACCATTTGAGCATCTTGTTATCGATGTTCCTCAAGCGCATCTAGGTGCAGTGATGGAGTTAATAGGGCAGCGCAAAGGTGAAACGCAGAGCATGGATCCATTAGGGGAAGATCGCTTACGGGTTCAGTTCCTAGTTCCGGCTCGTGGATTAATCGGCTTTGCATCGACCTTTTTAACCGAGACCAAAGGATATGGTATTATGCACCATGTCTTCTCCCATTATGGACCTTGGACTGGGACTATTCCACAACGGTCTAATGGTAGTATGATCGCTTGGGAGGCTGGAGCCACCACGTCTTATGCCTTGGCAAATTTAGAACAACGTGGGGTTTTATTCGTTGGACCTGGAACAGATGTGTATCCTGGTATGATCGTAGGGGAGAATAACCGACCCGATGATTTAGATGTAAATGTAGCGAAAAAGAAACATGTCACGAATATGCGTGCATCGGGCTCCGATGATACCGTTAAGCTAACACCTCCGCGTCAACTCAGTCTTGAACAGGCGATAGCCTATTTAGCCAATGATGAATATTTGGAGGTAACTCCGAAGTCTTTGCGATTACGTAAAGCTGTCTTAGGGCGTCAAGAGCGGGATAAATTGAGAAAGAACTAATTTATACATCACAAATGGACTGCTTGTAGAGCAGTCCATTTGTTAACTATATACTCTTTTCATGATATAAGATGATAGTACCGTTATTGAGAGAGGCCTGCACATCTATGAGTCTTTGGTTACTAGATCCGCGGAGGTGAAGAGAAATATCCTTTTTGGCTAAAACGAAT
>SKHL01000054.1 GCA_007116995.1 Limnochordia bacterium | reverse complement strand
TAACTGGGGCACCAAAGTGAAATCAAGCTGGGTATGATAGATTCCAGGGGGATCCGCAAAATCGCCGATCATGCGCAGCTCTACCGTGACTTCTTGACCTTCACTGGGGGTGGGGGGTTCGGTTTGGCAGATAACTTGAGCAAAATGAGTAATCGGTTCCCACCCTCCCAGAAAATCTCTTGTTTCTAACGCTGACCCGAACACCACTACTTGTCCCAATGCATCTGTAGCCGACTGGCTCCCTACCACCCGCAGGTCCCATTCTACATTGGCTTTCACAATCACTGGTAGAGAAGCCTCCACGGTTTGACCTGGTGTAACCGGGGGTAAATCAAAACTCGCCGGCAGCTCTAAGGCTACACTTGACTCAATCTCAAAATTCAACGTCATTGATTGTGATCCTTGACCAACTGCTGATAACCCCAACACGAAGCTACCTGCAAGAAAAAAAACGCACAGAAAATAAAGGATACGAAACAGTTTTGTAAACATACATCCTCCTGTTGTACCTCTCTCTGGACGTTACCTAATTATAACATAAACAGATTTGTCTGTCAATTATTGATTTTGAATAACAGATCGTCCTTGGACCTCTGATGAAGACTAGGTCACCAAAGACGATCTGTTATTTTTCAAGGGAACCTTGATACGTGCTGGATTTGCTTAGCAGGTTACGTCAGAAGCTATCTTGGCCTCAAACCGCAGTGGATCTGCTTTATCTATTTTTTCCCATGGTACATCTAGATCGGTGCGTCCAAAGTGGCCATAGGCCGCTACCTGGCGATAAATCGGACGGCGCAGGTCTAGATCACGGATAATGGCCGCGGGTCGTAGATCAAAGTGTTTCTTCACTAATCCTTCTATTTGCTCTTCAGGAATCACATTTGTCCCAAAGGTATCTACCATCAGTGATACAGGCTTTGCCACACCAATGGCATAGGCTACCTGTACTTCTGCTCGCTTTGCTAAGCCAGCTGCCACAATATTTTTTGCCACATACCGAGCTGCATAACAAGCCGACCGGTCCACTTTCGTTGGATCTTTGCCTGAGAATGCCCCACCGCCATGTCGTCCCATACCACCATAGGTATCAACGATAATCTTGCGACCTGTCAACCCAGCATCACCTTGGGGTCCACCCACCACAAACCGTCCAGTGGGATTAATCAAATACGTAGTGGAGTCAATAAATTCACTAGGAATGACCGGTTTTATGACATGTTCGATTATGTCTCGCTCAATGGTGTCGTGATCTACTTCTGGGTGATGTTGCGTAGAGATAACCACAGTGTCCACTCGCACCGGACGGTCATCTTCATATTCCACCGATACCTGGCTTTTCCCATCGGGTCGCAAATAGGGTACGGTCCCATCCTTGCGAACCTGAGCTAACCGTCTCGCTAACTTATGAGCAAGGGAGATCGGCAATGGCATCAATTCCGGGGTTTCATCAGTTGCATAACCAAACATCAAACCTTGGTCACCAGCTCCTGTTTGTAATAAGATATCCTCTTCACCACTGCGCAACTCTAGGGCTTGATTTACCCCCTGGGCGATATCCGGTGATTGTTCCTCTAATGATGTAAGCACAGCACAGGTATGGGCATCAAATCCATACTTAGCCCGATCATATCCGATTTCCCGGATTGTTTCTCGCACTACCTTTTGAATATCAATATAGCACCTAGTAGTCACTTCACCCATCACTACCACGAGTCCCGTTGTTACTGCTGTCTCACAGGCTACTCGAGCCTCTGGATCCTCTGTGAGGATCGCATCAAGAATGGAGTCAGAAATCTGATCACATATCTTATCCGGATGCCCTTCTGTGACAGACTCCGAGGTAAATAAATACTTTTTCACTTTCCGCACCTACTTTCTTCAATCATACCCCTTCTCATGAGAAAAACACACCAAAAAGCCTCTCTCTAATTGAGAGAGGCTAGTATCTGCGATCTCTCATCTGTCGAAATTGAAAATTTCGCTGGAGTTAGCACCGATTTTGGTTTCCTCCGGTTAGACCTCGTTATTATACTCAGTATATGGTGTTTTCCCATAAAGTTTAACGACATGGGTGTCTCATCCTCTTATTCGTGTACCCATAATTCTATGGGTTTTAATCGACCCGTTGCCACACATAGGTAGGCAACAAATCAGCTGTAAAGGAATTCACCGCTTGGCGCATGGCTCGCATCCTGGTATCCGGCACATCCCGGCGATTCGGTTGGGGGATGATCGATGCTGGGGGTGGATCCATGCTGTACCAATTAATACTCTCCCGACTTGTAGATTCATGGTGTCCTCTAACCCGTTTGGAATAAAGATTCCAACCCTTTTCACCATGCATTACTCGTAAGCTAAGTTCAATGATGACAGATGTGTTCTGTCCACCAGCCCAGCGAGCTTTTTGGACATCCTTATCCATATATGTACTACTAATCCGTGGAGTGATCCCAGCCACATCCTCAAAGTAACGTTCAATCTCCCCCACGATTACTGCATCTACCCGCAATAGATAAGACAGTTTCTGAATATCTTCCAGGGTAATAATACTCCCCCGTCGATATCCTATGCGTTGCAGAGCAGAGTTAACCTCATCATCGCTAATAATCTGATAGTAGCCCTGTAAATCCTGAAAGAGCTGGCGTTGCACATCGATAGACAAACCAGGATCCGACGTAATATTCTCCAAAGGGAGAATGGCAATCCGCTTTGCCTCTTGTAAATCGGCTCTCGGTGGCACCATCACCCGCTCACGATCCCCACCACAACCGACTAGGAAAAGCAACACTAGGATTAGGCCAACCAGAATATTCCTCTTTTTCATTGTAAACCCTCCCGATTCAATAAGATATTCTTGCCCTTGACGATCTCCATTAATCGTTGATTATGGGTAACCAAAACCAATGAAACCTGTTGCTGCCGACATAGATCCAATAACAAATGGACAATATCTAATCCTAATTCCAGCTCTAGGTTGCCAGTGGGTTCATCGGCCAAGATGATTTTAGGCTGATTCGATAAGGCCCGTGCGATGGCTACCCGTTGCTGTTCCCCACCAGATAGGGTGTGAGGATACACATGCTCCTTACCCTGAAGGCCCACTTTTGTTAACAAACTAGCACCTAGTAACTCCGAGGATTTACGACCTCTGATCCGAGCAGGAAGATTTACATTATCCAATACAGTTAATTCAGGCAAAAGATAAAATTGCTGAAAGATAAACCCGATCTCTTGATTACGGCATCTGGCCCGCTCAGATTCGCGCATCGTGGCTACATTATTACCTAGGAAGTACACTTGACCAGAACTAGGTCGATCGAGTAAGCCCATAATATGTAGTAGTGTTGTTTTCCCGCTTCCGGATGGACCTTGAATCACCCACTGCTCTCCTGGCGAAACCAGGATATTGATATTTTCCAGCACCCAACTAGCCTGAGGAGAATAGCCCTTGGCTACCTGTTCTAAGCGGATTAGCTCAGCCATTACGGATCACCTCGGTAGGTTGAATTCGGCTAAACTGGTAGGCTGGATATAAGATGGCTATCAGGCTAGTGGCTAACGCAACCCCGAATACCCACCAAACATCCTGGCTAGCCCAAGATATTGGCAACGTTTGCATGTAAAATACCTGGGGTAACTCCATGGGATATCGTCCCAAATAAAGGACAATTAGGTAGGCGAACCCTACTCCTATCATACTACCGAGTACCCCACAAATCAATGCCTGTCCGACAAATAATTGCCAAATGTTTCTGGGAGTTGCACCCAGGGCCCGCAGAATACCGACACTTTTTTGTTGAGCTAGTAGCCGAAGCGTAAACACATTGGCAATACCGAGAGCGGCAACCAAGAAAACAAAAAATAGAATAAAGACAATCACTTGTCGTTGTACCTGTAAACCAATAAATAAAGAAGGTTGGTGCTGATACCAAGGGCGCACCCATAAATCTGTTGCTTGCTGCAAGGGCAAAATATAGTCATCCACTCCGACTAAATCCACTACATTGACCCCATATCCGGTCAATCCTTGAACATTCCAAAGCGTCTGGGCTATCTCTAGCGAGGTAAACACAAGGGATACATCATTCTCATAAAACCCAGAGAAAAATAGGGCCTGAACAGGTAAATGGATAGTCCCTCTGGGTGCTGTAATCTGAATTAGATCGCCCACACCTACCGCTAACAGCCTAGCTAACTCAGCTCCAAGCAGTACGCCGGGCTGGGCGAGAACATCTTGCCAGTCACCTTGTTCTAATAGCCCCTCCAGCTTAAATAGCCGATTCTCTAACTCCCAAGTAACGCCTTTGACCACCACACTCTCCATAGCCAGCCCCCGTTGGATTAGAGCTGGAAACCGCAGATAAGGAGCACTATGAACAACACCAGGGACTTCATCAATCTCTGCTTGTAAGTCTTTAGTGACTAGTTGGTTGATTCCTGCCTCCAGACTCAAGTGTGGTGTTAGGGCTAACATTTGTTTGGCAAAAAAAGCATCTAACCCATGAGCAAAGGAGAGCACCACTAACAACACCAACACTCCGACAGAAATACCTAGTACCGCCAAGCTGGTCTGGCGCCAAAAGTAGCGTAATTGTTGTCCCATTAACCCAATAACCCACGGAACTCTCACACCATCCACCTACTTCTCTTTCTCCATCGCCCCTAAAGATCGCCTAATTATATCCAATTCCACATGCTGAACAATTTTTGCATGGCCAATTCTATCAGGTAGAATAAAGGTAATATTATCTCCTACTGTTTTTTTGTCTGAACCAATCCCTTGCACGATCTGATCCAGATCCACATCTGGCAAGGCCACAGGTAATCCCCAATCTGCTAACAGCGACCGAATACCGTCCCTGTCCGTAGCAGACAGCATCCCATGCTCATAAGCCAACTGACAGGCCGCTACCATTCCAATCGATACGGCCTCCCCATGACGATACCGCTGATAATCGGTCATCCGCTCTAGGGCATGTCCCACCGTATGTCCAAAGTTTAAAATCGCTCGCAATCCCTGCTCCGTCTCATCTTCTCCTACAACACCTGCTTTGATTATGCAGTTCTTGGCCACTATGTCCACTAACAAGCGATTATCGCGTGATAGAACCTGCTGCTGATCTTTTACTAAAAGAGAGTAAAACTGATTATCCCAGATAATAGCATGCTTAATTACTTCAGCTAATCCAGAAAGCCATTCTCGCTGGGGTAATGAATGCAGAGTGTGTACATCAGCAATCACTGCTTGAGGATGATAAAACGAGCCAATCATATTTTTACCCAGACTATGATTGACAGCTACCTTTCCACCCACGCTACTATCTACCTGAGCTAATAAGGTCGTTGGAACTTGAATAAAGGGAATTCCTCGTAAATATATGGAAGCAACGAACCCGGCTAAATCTCCAACTACTCCACCACCTAATGCGAGTAGTACAGTGTGGCGTGATAAACGATTCTTGAGGGCAAAGGTTAATACAGCTTCGGCCTGCTCCCATGTCTTATACTGTTCTCCATCTGGTAGAATGTAACTATGGACTCTCTTCCCACCAGAAGTCAAACCAGATTCTACCTGGCCTCCATAAAGAGGAAACACTGTTTCGTTACTAACCAACAAAATATCGGTACAACGCTGGTACACTGGACAATCCTGCAGCTGTTGATGAATCTGGAGAACCAAGTCCTCTCCTATATATATGGGATAACTTGCAGATGGAGTGGTAACAACGACGGTTTTCATTTCATCTTAACCTCCCCACCTAGTTTGGCCAAGACTTGGTGAAAGTTAGGAAAGGATACTGCCACACATTCAGCTCCATGAATACTAGTCGTACCCTCCGCCACTAATCCAGCGATAGAGAGGGATAATGCGATACGGTGATCACCATGGCTTTCACAGGCTGTACCCTGTAGCTGCTTCCCACCGCGAATCCGCAATCCATCGGGTAACTCCTGAATATCTACACCGAACTTGCTAAACTCCTCAACAACCGTGGCTATGCGATTACTCTCTTTTACCTTCAACTCGGCGGCATCTCGAATTTCCATTGTTCCCCGAGCACAGGCCGCTGCTAGAGCTAATATTGGCACCTCATCGATTAGCCGGGGAATGAGATCTCCACCAATGGTGATCCCCTTTAAGGCTCTGGATTCAACGATCAAATCTCCCGATTTTTCTCCTGCACTGTACCGTTCATTCGTAATCGTGATACTGGCACCCATTTCTAATAATACATCAATAATCCCAGTCCGACTGGGGTTTAACCCCACATTTTCCAACACTAGCTTGGAATTCGGAACGATAGAAGCCGCAACGAGTAAAAAGGCTGCTGAGGAAATGTCACCAGGAACCTCTACCTCACAACCTTGGAGTGGCTGAAATCCCTTTACTCGAGCCCAGCGTTCCCCGGTTTCTACAGGTACTTGAAATCCTTGTAGCATTAATTCCGTGTGATTGCGTGACGTAGCAGGTTCACTCACCTCAGTCCAACCGTCGGCAAACAAACCCGCAAGCAGGATAGCTGATTTCACCTGTGCAGAAGCCACGGGACTTTGATAGTGAATGGGTCTTAACTCACCCCCAGATATGGCCAAAGGGGCATAATTTGCCTGTTCCCGCCCGAAAATTTTTGCCCCCATTTGCTCAAGGGGCTTTGTGACCCGCTGCATCGGACGCCGACGAATAGAGGCATCTCCATTTAGAATACTGCTAAAAGGTTGCCCCGCTAAAACCCCGGAAATAAGGCGAATCGTTGTCCCGGAATTGCCCACATCTAACACATCTGTAGGCTCCGTGAGACCATCTAGCCCCTTCCCATGAATCGTTACCTGATTAGGATCGCGATCAATTTTAATTCCTAATTGACGAAAGCACTGCATCGTATGTAAGCAGTCATCACTAGGTAAAAAATGCCT
>SKHL01000155.1 GCA_007116995.1 Limnochordia bacterium | reverse complement strand
GCCATGTGTGCATTTTGTTCAACGAGTAAAATGGTGGTTCCCAATGAATTAATTTCTCGAATGATTGCAAAGATCTCTTGCACCAAGATGGGTGCTAGTCCCATAGACGGTTCATCCAGAAGCATAATCCTAGGTTTTGACATAATGCCTCGTCCGATGGCTAACATTTGTTGTTCACCACCACTTAATGTGCCAGCTAGCTGTCGTTCTCGTTCCAATAAACGTGGAAATAAGCCATACACTTTTTCTCGATCAGCTCGTATCCCTTGTTTGTCTTTACGAACATAAGCTCCCATTTCTAAGTTTTCTGCTACGGTCATCTGGGGAAATACCTTACGTCCTTCAGGGACTTGAATCAAACCAGACCGAACTAGGGCGTGAGGCGGCGTTCTCGTAATATCCTTTTCCATGAATCGAATTTGTCCATTGGATGCGTTAACTAAGCTACAAATAGTGTTTAGACATGTGCTTTTTCCAGCCCCATTGGCCCCGATCAGGGAAACTATCTGACCTTCGTTTACGGAGAGGCTGATACCCTTTATAGCATGAATTCCGCCATAGTGTACATGTAAATCTTGGACATTTAGCAAAGTTAACTCACCTCCTCACCAAGATAGGCTTCAATTACTCGTGGTTCATTTCGTACTTGTTCAGCCGTTCCCTCAAAGATCTTGATCCCATAATCTAAAACGCTAATTGTTTGACACAGTTCCATTACCAAACTCATATCATGCTCAATTAGTAAAATGGACAAATCAAATTCATCGCGGACCCAGCGGATCAGTTGAATTAACTCTTTCGTTTCTTGGGGATTCATCCCCGCTGCGGGCTCGTCTAGTAGTAGTAGGCGAGGAGATACCGCTAAGGCACGGGCAATTTCTAAGCGTCTCTGGGCCCCATAAGAGAGGTTTCTAGCAATTGTCATGCTTTGGTCACTGAGACTAAAGACATCCAATAGACGACTTGCATCTGCTGTAATTTGTTTCTCGCAGGCTCCATATCGGGGTGGTTGTAGAATCGCTGTGCCTAGTCCATATCCAGCTTGCATATGATACGCTACCTTCACGTTATCTAGCACAGTTAAATCCTTAAATAACCGGATGTTTTGAAAGGTACGTGCGATGCCAGCTCGTGCCACTGCATGGGGAGTCTTTCCGTGAATGGGCTCTCCCTTAAAAATAATCTCGCCTTCGTTTGGTGCATGAACCCCGGTTAACATATTAAATAAAGTGGTCTTTCCTGCTCCGTTTGGTCCAATTAGTCCATGCAATGACCCACGCTTAATCTCTACATTAAAGTTTGAAACAGCCTTTAATCCACCAAAGGAGATGGAAAGGTTTCGTACTTCAAGAATCGGATCTGCATCATTCGTGGAAACCGTCTTAGGTAGTATTGGCGGGCCAGTGTCTGCTTGCAATTCTGACGTGGGCCCGGATTTTCCCGAGATGATTCGTTGAAGAAGGGATCGGACCTGACCGAAGTCCAGCTCCATCGTACCAAGAAGGCCTTGGGATCGAAATATCATTACAACAACTAAGAGAGCAGGGTAGATAATCATTCGCCACTCATCGACAAATCTAAGGAATTCCGGTAGGGCAGTTAAGAGTACTGCCGAAAAAATAGCCCCGGTAATGCTGCCTAAACCACCAAGGACTAACATCACCAACACCTCGATGGACTTCATGAAGGTAAATCCGTCCGGAGAAATATAGGTCATTCGATGGGCAAACAAAGATCCGGCAACCCCTGCAAAGCAGGACCCAATGGCAAAAGCCATAACCTTGAATTTTGTCGTGTTAATACCAACCGTCTCCGCGGCGGTCTCATCTTCTCGTATTGCTATCATAGCTCTTCCTGGGGCAGACACCCCAATGCGCCAGATAATAATGACGGTTAGAATGGCCACAATTTGTGTTATGAAGAAACTATCAATCCATTCAATCCCACCGATACCAGCGGAACCACCTGTAAATTGTAAATTCTGCAGAATAACACGAATAATCTCACCGAATCCTAAGGTGGCGATAGCGAGATAATCGCCTCGTAACCGTAATGTAGGCAGCCCAATCAGAAAACCGATAAATCCAGCAACTAATCCTGATAGGATTAAATTGAGATATATTGGTGTTCCTAGGTGGATAGAGAGCAACGCCGTTGTATAAGCTCCTACGGCCATAAATCCAGCGTGACCAATGGAAAGTTGCCCGGTAATACCATTGATCAGGTTTAAACTCACTGTTAGAATAACGTTTATGCCTATAACACTAAGAACACCGACTATATAAAAATCTAAGTTGTCCAGGACTACCTGTGCATTAACGTAGATTAGAAGTGCTAATCCAATAAAGATCCATAGTGCCGAGCCTTTGAGATGGTTAGGATGTCTTTGCATCGTGGATTCACCTGCCTATACTTTCTCGCGGACGTTCCGTCCGAGGATGCCCGACGGCTTCACGAGTAGAATTATGATTAACATACCGAATGCGATGGCATCTCGCCAACTAGACGATAGGTATGCAGTAACTAGATTTTCAGAAACACCAAGGATTAGTCCTCCTAAAACAGCTCCTGGTATAATTCCGATACCTCCGATAACAGCGGCGACAAAAGCCTTTAACCCGGGCATCAATCCCATGGTTGGACGGATCTGAGGGAATACTATGGCTACCAGAATTCCAGCTGCACCAGCTAGCATAGATCCAACAGCAAACGTAGACGCAATTGTTCGATCTACGTTTATCCCCATTAGTTGGGCTGCATCTCGATCTTGAGATACCGCACGCATAGCTCTACCAGGCTTAGTATAAGCGACAAAATACTGGAGTGCCAGCATGAGCAATACTGTAATGACAAAAATGATTATCCGGGATTGATCCAGGTTGATTCCAGCAATTTGATACAGTCCATGGAATTGGCGGGGAAACGAACGAGGAATGGATCCAAATACTTTCTGTCCCACATTCTGCAGTAGCAGGGACATTCCAATAGCAGTAATTAACACTGCTAAGCGCGGCGCTGACCGTAGAGGCTTATATGCTATTCGTTCGACTAAGACACCAGCCAAAGCAGCGGCAACCATCGCAAAAATAAGTGCAAGAATAAAGTGCAATCCCAGAGATGTAACAGCAAAGAAGCCTGCATACGCTCCTAGCATATAAATCTCACCATGTGCGAAGTTAATCAGTCGAACAATCCCATATACCATTGTGTAACCGAGTGCGATTAACGCATAAACACTCCCTAATGAAATACCGTATACTGTCTGCTGAAGAAAATAAACTCGGTCGGCTTCTAAGCCAATTAATAGGTAATTGAATGCTAATACTCCAAGGAAGATCATAAATGGGGTGTACGCAAAACGTCCCACCTTATGGGCAGTAAATGGATGTCTAAATTTTATGCCGACCACCATCATCCCGATGGCTACAGCAAATATACCAAATCCCAAAACTGGCAGCATTCGTTTCCCACCCTTCTATATTGTATTGGTACGTTAACTCAAAAGAAGGTGGGATAAGGGCCCTGCCCGCATCCCACCGATATTACATGAATTGGTTGTTTAGTAGCTTACTTGGGTGACATATTCAAACTGGGCTGCTCCATCTACTTCAATAACACGAATGATCGTGATATTTTTAATAGGATCGCCGTTATCATCTAGTGAAATACTCTGACCCGTTACACCCTCAAAAGCCTGGGTGCTGGCAATGGCTGCTCGAATTTCTTGTGCGTTAGTGGATTGAGCACGATCAATGGAATTGATCATAAGGGCAGCCGCATCATAACCTAGTGCTGCTAATACGATAGGGAACCTACCATATTGCTCTTGGAAGTCTGTTAGAAACGTTTGAACTATAGGTCGTTGGTCATCAATGGAGTAATGAGTAGTAAATACTGCATTGACGGCCGCGAGTCCTGCTTGGTCCAATAATTCTTGAGCATCCCATCCATCAGCACCAATGAAGACAGCATCTAGACCGATTGAATCTGCCTGCTTAAGTGCGATCACTGCATCTTCATAGTAGAATGGAGAATAAACTACTTCTACTTCGGCATTTTTCAGTCGAGTTAACTGGGCACTGAAATCACTGTCGCCAGCGTTATAGGCAACATCTATAACTTCACCACCAGCTGCAATGAATTGCTCTTGGAAGACATCCCGCAGTCCCACGCTATAGGCATCTCCGGCCTTATAAAGGATACCAGCCTTCTTGGCACCTAAGTCATTCGTTGCGTAATTGGCACCAGCTAATCCTTGGTGATCATCAAGATAACACACACGGAACACATAATCACCTACGCGAGTTACTCCTACAGCGGTAGCTGTCGGTGTAATCATGGGAATTCGCTGGCGTTGTACTTGTGGTCCCGCAACGCTTGATGTTGCGCTGATAACCGGGCCAACTAGACCAACAATGTTATCCCTTTGAATTAAACGGTTAACTAAGGTAATAGTTTCTTGCGGGTTTGCTTGGTTGTCAAGGACGATGATCTCAATCTGTCTACCCATAATGCCGCCATTAGCATTAATTTGGGCTGCGGCTAACAGTGCACCATCTCGGACACCTTCACCATAAGGTGCTAAGGGACCGGTCATGGGGCCTACTAGACCTAGTTTAATAGGTTCTGCACTGACTAACACGGTGGACAAGAAAACAAGTAAAACGAGAACAAAAATACCTACACCATACTTTTTCATACTTAGAATGCCTCCCTAGTTTAATTATCTATCTCATTCTATAAGAATATTATGAGGTTGTCAATATTATGGTTAAAAAAAGACGAAAATCGTTAAACGATAACTTGTATTACTGTGTAATCCGCAAAAATGAATGGATAAAACAAAATATTGTCTATGTTTAAAAAATATTTCCCCACTTTTGCAGCAGTAGGTAGATTGAAGATCTCGGAAAAGCATTTATAATCATGCTTCCAAGTTTCCCCCCAAAAATTTAAACAAATAATGCTGGCGTCTTGTGGTATAATAGTAGGTGTAGATCAAGTTAGGGAGAGGTTTCTAATGTATCTTAAAAAACACTCCCGACTGATTAGCACATATTGCTAGAACATTGTTTGATTTACTTACTAGGACTTATTGACCACTATACTGATACTATGTCTCTATTGTATATCCGACGCTAGCTTTTTGATGGTCATTTCACACTTATATTTCAAATTATATGTTCTATTTATTTAGATATATCTGGGTAGAGAGAGGATATGATCATATGCAATCCAAGGCTGTTTTTCTCGACAGAGATGGAGTTATAAATCCTAGTTATGGAACGCGTCCACCAAACCATCCTCAAGAATTCACACTATTTCCTGGTGTGGGTGAAGCGATTCACAAGCTAAACATGGCTAACTATAAAGTATTTGTTGTGACCAATCAAGGTGGAGTAGGCTTAGGGTATATGAGTAAAGAGCAATTAGACAAGATTCATCAAGATATGATTAACCAAATCCAAGCACTAGATGGTAAAATTGACCAGGTGATGGCTTGCATTCATAAACCATGGGTTGGTTGTGCTTGTCGCAAACCAAAGCCAGGCATGATTACATCACTGGCCAAACAGTATACCATTAACTTAGCTGACAGTTATATTGTAGGAGATCGGGATGTTGATATCCAAGCAGGTCAAGCAGGAGGAACAAAGACTATTTTAATCTGTGACTCGAATCAAGGCAATATTGAGGCTGATTATGTAGTCGGAGACCTAACTCAGGCTGTAGAAATAATTCTCGCAAACTAGCAGATGGAAACAATATTTTTTTTTATATTAATAGAGGGATTCCTATCGTGAATGGCGAATACTTATCAATAGTTTTGTATTCAAAACACATAATGACGTTACTGTCAATAAATGGGAGGATGATATTATGAAGTATGCTGTAATTACTGGGTTTTTAGGGAACATGAAAGATCGATTTCACGGCCATTATGGTCAAGACCGCTCAATTTCGGAGAAGTTTGCACTTGCATCCCAAATCCAGGGAATAAAAGGGCTAGAACTAATCTATCCCTATGATTATCCTGATGTTAATGAGATTAAGGACTTGCAGCAGCAATACGGACTAGAAATTGCAGCCATTAATCTAAATGTTAAGGCCGAACCCGAGTTTCGAGATGGATCGTATACCAATCCTAGCAGTAAAGTACGTAAACTGGCTATGCAGTATACCGAAGGGGCTATTGAAGCAGCCGCAGCACTGAATTGTAATTTAGTCACTTGTTGTCCCTTAGCTGATGGTCATGATGTATCATTTCAGACGGACTACCGAGTAGATTTCAAGCGCTTAAAGGAGGCGGTAAATCAAGCGGCACTTTATGATCCGTCTGTCCGCTTTTCACTAGAATACAAACCGACCGAGCCACGGGTGAGTTGTTATCTAGATACCGCAGCAACTACCCTGTTGTTAGTTGAAGCAGTAGGACATAAAAACGTAGGTGTCACCATTGATGTTGGGCACTCACTGTGTGCAGCGGAGACACCAGGTCGTGCAGTAGCCTTATTAGGGGAAAGCGACCGCTTATTCTATGTTCATGTCAATGACAACAATCGCGCTTGGGATTGGGATTTAGTGCCAGGAACAGAACATATTTGGGCACTAGTTGAATTTTTGGTCTATCTGAATCAGTATAATCACGCCAATTGGTTCACAGCCGATATGATGCCAGCGCGCATAGACCCAGTCAAGGGTTTTTCTCAAACCTATCGAGTTATGAAACAATTACAATCCATTGCTGATCAAGTGGATTTAGGAGATCTACAGACCATGATCGCCCAGGGTGATGTGACTGATGTCTACGATCATCTTTGGGGCTTACTTGGGAATACCTTTGGAGGTAAGGTGAAATGATCAAGACCGAGCTAGTTGCAGAATTACAGAAGAAAGCGAAGTGCGTTCGGAAAGAGATAATAAATATGATTGCCATCGCCCAGTCAGGTCAT
>SKHL01000048.1 GCA_007116995.1 Limnochordia bacterium | reverse complement strand
TACTAATAATTTTAGGTATCTACATTTTAACCGGTTGGCGGGTGATAGATACAACGCTTCACACCCCTTTCTTTCCCTATGGATGGCCCCCTGTCATCCGCATGGCCAGTTTTTTGTTTATCTCCTTTCTTGGATTCGAACTAATCGCTACGGCCGGTGAAGAAATCAAAAATCCTCGTATGAACCTCCCCCTGGCCACCATTGTCTCAGTAGTACTCGTTACGATCCTCTATGTCTTAATAATCTATGTAACCACTGGTATTCAATCCTACTACGACCTGGGTGAAACTAGTACCCCTATCGCCGATACAGCCCAGTTATTTATGGGCCCCATAGGTGGTTGGCTGATGGTATTAGCCGGTGTCTTAGCCACGGTTTCCTCTGCGAATGGTAGCATCATGGCTGCTTCCCGTGTATCCTTCGCGATGAGTCGCGATAATTTACTACCCTCATCCTTTGGCGATTTACATCGAACACTAAAAACACCAGTCAACGCCATGCTTTCAACTGGTGTAATTATCATGATCGCTATCGTCAGAGGCGATATCGAATGGTTGGCAGAAGCAGCTGGCTTTCTCCATCTCTATCCCTTTTTTTTCGTCAACCTGGCCCTATTACGGTTGCGGGAGTATAGCTGGTATAAGCCCGCTTTTCGTGTTCCCTTTGGCCCGATAGTACCTACACTTGGTGCGGTTTTCTCTCTACTTTTACTGTTCCAAATTCACTCTGCTGATATGGTCATTGCTATTAGCCTGGTATTACCTGGTCTACTTTATTATGGCCTATCTCAAATGATCTCACTTCACTTCATTTAAACTATGATTCACTGCCTGATACATGACTTCAATTGGGGGTTGTTGCTGCCACCAAAAATCCCATGCCACTGCGGCCTGCCACACCAGCATGCCTACGCCGTTCTGTACTTGGCACCCTAGTTTTTTTGCTGTGTGGAGCAGTACTGTCTCTTGTGGATTATAGATAATATCGATTACCGTATGCTCTTTATGTAACAAGTCAAGCGCTATGGGGGAAACATCAATGGTTGCTTTCATCCCCGCCGACGTAGTATTGACAATGATATTAGCATCCCGTGCCACGCTGGCTAGATTTTCTGTCCCCACGGCCTGAAGCACGCCTTTGGCATAAGGCATTAATTCAGCGACCAGAGCTTCTGCTCGTTCTTGGGTACGATTGGCAATAGTTACATAGCAGTCCTCCTTAACCAACTGGTGGACAATAGCCCTAGCACTTCCTCCTGCACCTAAGACGAGAAAACGATTCCCCTTGGGTGAAATAGATAGTTCTGCTGCCATGGAATGACGAAATCCAGGACCATCGGTCGTATGACCATAGGAGCGTTGGTTAGCAAAAAGAATTGTATTCACAGATCCAATTTGTTTCGCTTCCTCTGTTAAGTCCGTTAGGTACGGAATCACCTTTTCTTTGTAGGGAATGGTTACATTTAACCCTAAAAAACCTAAAGCTCTAGCTCCTGCTAGAGCTTTAGATAAATCTCCATCTTCCACTAGTAAGGGCACATAAATGGCATCGCGCCTGCTAGCGCTAAAGGCATTATTATGCATCACTGGTGATAATGAATGAGCAATGGGGTTTCCAATTACTCCAAGCACGTCCATCTATGCATCATCCTCTCCGCGTATCCGCCATATCCTAACTTGCAGAGGAGCCGAGTTGCTTTAAGCGTCCTTGCTCGCGAGGAAAAATCTGCTTAATGATTTCTTCTACACTCTCCACGGCCACTACGTCCACACCGGTAATCTGTGTGGCTAGTTCTGCCCGGTTCTCCATAGGGACAAAGATCTTATGAAGCCCGGCTTGCCTAGCCCCATACACCTTGCTTTGCACACCACCCACGGGCTTTACTTTCCCTTGCAAAGAAATCTCGCCAGTAACGGCCAAGTCTTGAGCAATTGGCAAATTACGCACAGAGCTATAAATAGCCAGCAAAATAGCCACGCCCGCCGATGGCCCGTCGATCCGTCCACCCCCAACAATATTTACATGAATATCATAATCATATAGCTCTTCCCCTGTTAACCGTCGGAAAACAGAGGCAGCGTTAAACACACTATCTTTAGCCATACTTCCCGCTGTATCATTGAAACGCACTAGTCCTTTACCCGCTATATTACTGGGAAAAGCAATAGCCTCAATCTCTAATACAGACCCTAGAAACCCACTTACCCCTAACCCAAAAATCTTACCAACCTCTTTAGTTTGAGATCCTTTCGTCTGGGCATAAGGGGTCAGCCGTGCTGCCTGAATTACCTCAAGTAAGTCCTCTTTCTCAATAACTGGTTGTGAATCCGGCTGTTCCGTCTCATGGCTTCGGTACAAGGCTACGCTATAGGAATCCGCTAATAGTCTGGTGGCTTGGCGCCCCTCAATAGTGTAATCGGCAATCATAGATGTAACGTCTGGTTGGGCTTTAACCTCTAAGCGCGAAGCGGCATTACTTACGATAATACTGATATCTCCTGGCGTTAGGGGGTCAAAGAATATTTCTGTACAGCGCGACCGAAAAGCTGGGTTAATCTCCGATGGATCTCGCGTAGTCGCACCCACTAAAATAAAATCAGCTGGTGCTCCCTGGGTAAATAACTTCTGGATATATTTAGGCGTATTAGGATCATCTGGATCAAAATAGGCCGACTCGAACATAACTCGCTTATCCTCTAACACCTTCAATAGTTTGTTCTGGAGGACCCCTTCTAACTCACCAATTTCGTCAATAAATAATACCCCACCATGTGCCTGGGTAACTAAACCAAGCTTAGGCTCAGGAATGGCTCCATCAGCTAACTCCCGCTTAGCCCCTTGATATATGGGATCATGAACAGAGCCCAATAACGGGTTTGTTACCTCCCGGGGATCCCACCGCAATGTAGTTCCATCAACCTCAATAAACGGTGCATCCTCTAAAAAGGGTGTATATTTCCGCCTTTTCGCCTCTTGTAAAGCCAAGCGTGCTGCCGTGGTTTTCCCTACCCCAGGCGGGCCATAGAGAATAATATGCTGCGGAAAGGGCGAGCTCAGTTTGGAGAGTAGCGCCTCGATGGCTTGTTTTTGTCCCACCACATCAACCAGATCGGTCGGGCGCATCAGTTCCATAGCAGAACGAGATAACTTCTTTTGCTCTAAAACTTCAAGCTCTGCATATTTCTTCAAGGTTTGGGCATTGTCTGGCCCTGATTCTTCCTTTAATACCTGGGCCCGGATCTCTTTTAGGTATTCTTGCTGCCTGGCTTGAACACGCTGGCTAACTTTCTGCTCTAGCGCTTCTTCTACTGACCGTTTCGCCATCATCTCCGCTAGATTATCTTCAAGCGTATCTAGAACTGGTTCTAGTTTGTTATCTTCATAGTCGCGAGTAATCGTCGGATCCTCATTAATTAACCGTTCTAAGGCCACAACCTGTTCTGCTGTTTTTGGAGAGCGCATTAGATGGAGAGCATCTAGTTTCCCTGCTTTAAGCACTAATTGATCGGAGCCATAGTATTCACTTAACAGAGTATACATAGCTGAAACCTTGTGTTTAACGCTGGGTTTGGGATGCTCAACTGGACTAGAGTCTACTTTTGACTTAGTTGCTTCGATGATCTTGCCGATAAGTCCTTTCACAAAACATTCCCCTTTAATTTCCTATCACGTGTACGACTATTGTAGCTTGAACTTTTGGATGAACACGAACAACAATAGTGTATTTCCCTAAATTCTTGATTGGCTCTGATAGGTCAATTTTCCTTTTGTCAATTTCCACCTTATATTGCTTTTTCAACCGATCTGCAATTTCCTGGCTCGTAATAGAACCAAACAGCTTCCCTGCATCTCCCACTTTTACACTTATTTGCAACTTCTGGCCATCGATGCGACCAACCTTCTCTTGGGCTTCTTTTAGTGCTTTATCCCTCTTATTCTCTTGCGTTTTTTTCTCTGTAGTCACTTTTTTCACGTTACCTTCTGTGGCTTCCACAGCTAGCGCACGGGGAAGCAGATAATTACGCCCATAGCCTTCGGCTATATTCACTACATCGCCCTTTTTCCCTAAGCTTTTTACATCTTTTTCTAAAATAACTTTCATTGTCAAACCTCCATATCGTCTTTATCCGTTTTCAACTTCCTAAAGTTAAACCATGTGTCTAAAATGCCCGCTAAAGCGATAAATAGGAGCAGTATGCTGCCCGGTTGAAATAAAAACAAGATCAATATCACGCGCACGATTTTATGAATCTTGTATTTCTCCATGTAAAACCAGGTGATCGCTAATCCTTGTATAAAAAAGGCATACAGAAAAAACACATCTAGATTAAACCCAACAAGCTGCCAAATATTTCCCGGAACATACAGGGCTATAATGGAGAAGAGCCTCCCGAGAATAAACCCATACACAAAATACCATGGCCATCTCCACTGAGCGAAGGGAGGAAACCAAGGCAGGGTCTCCCCTAGTCGTTTGAGTACTATGCGCATCACAAACAGATTAGCCATGGTTCGCATAAGACCCATACCCACCAGGATGATGGGAAATAATAAGCGCAGGGTTTCCGGTATAGCACCAAGTACTAATTCGTATTGGGCTAGCATCTCCTCCGACAGGCCAAGGCCTTCCCAAACGGAAAACCAATGCTCAGAGCTCTGTTCCCATACCTCTAAATACATCTCAAACAGGTTATGCCCAAAAATAAGGGAGTAGGCAAATATCTGCATTAATGTGGCTACTATAGACGCACCAACCCCTACTATCACTAGCTGAACAAACCCAAACTTCTCTCTTAAGGCGATCCCTAACGCAACTCCTAACACTCCAATTGTAACTAATTCGATAGCTACAAACACAGAGCTGAGCGTAAGTGCAGCTAAAAATGCTGAGGTTAATGAAACAATGATCCCGTTTCTTAATCCATGGCGATAGACTAATAAGCCAAGGGGCACAGGAATAATAATGGTAATAAACCCTACATAGGCTCCTATTAGGGCAAATAAAACAGTAATAGCGGCTAACATTGCTCCTTCTGTTAACGCACGAGTGCGCAACGACATTCACCACCTAGATATTTTTACTTACTACCAAGTCGCCCCAACACGATAACGTCTGCGTTGACCAATTATGCCTACGCCATCTAAAAATGCTCGATCCTTTATTTATGCTTAGTTCTGCATTAAACCGGATAGTCCTTCTCCCAAGTTATCCCTGTAAACCCATAGAGCATGCATGGGTCGCACATACTTTTTATCAGTAGTAAGAAACCATACAGTTCTTCTCTAAGCCAAACACTTATACTTTCTCATATTGAAAAAGGAGCAGCTTAGCTGCCCCTTACAACTACTCGATTGTATATGGCATTAATGCCATATGCCGCGCCCGCTTGATCGCTAGAGTTAATTGTCGCTGGTGAATTGCGCAATTACCTGATATTCGACGAGGTAAAATTTTACCTCGTTCAGTTACATATCTGCGTAAGCGACCGATTTCTTTATAATCAATCTGGCTGATTTTTTCAACACAGAAAGAACATACCTTCTTGCGGCCTCTTCGACCTCTCTCTTTGGCCATCATTTCGCCTCCAAATCTGTTAGACTAAAATGGAACATCATCAAATCCAGATTCGGGCGGCCCAGCCTGATCCCCGCTAGCATCACTGCTAGTATCGTTACCCCGATCTTTACGATCAAGAAAACGCACTTGATCAGCGACTATTTCTGCTGATTTACGCCTAATACCTTGTTGATCATCATAAGAGCGAATCTGCAAGCGACCTTCCACTGCCACTAATCTGCCCTTGTTTAAGTGATTAGCACATGTTTCTGCTTGTTTACGCCAAGTTACAATGTCAATAAAATCAGTTTCCCGCTCACCACTCTGTGTGGTATAAGACCGATCAACTGCAATAGTAAAACTGGTAACAGCAATACCATTTTGCGTATAACGCAATTGTGGATCAGCGACTAACCGCCCGATGAGGATTACTCTGTTCAACACGAAAACTCACTCCTTTGCTCATTCTTCGTCTTTTCGAACGAGCAGAAAACGAAGGACTTCTTCGGTAATCTTTAAGACACGCTCGACTTCGACAGTCGCTTCGTTATCTGCAACAAACTCGATTACCACATAGAAGCCTTCGGTAGTCCCCTTTACCTCATAGGCAAGTCTGCGCTTACCCCACTTTTCAACTTTCGTTATTTCACCATTTTTGGATATGATGATTGAAGTGGCCTTCTCCAAAATAGCCTCAATCGCTTCTTCATCTAATTGAGAATTGAGAATCATCATCATTTCATAGGAACGCACCGTAGGCTCACCTCCTCCCTTTGGACATAGGCCCTAAGCTTAACTTAGAGCAGGGCATGTATATTATAACACTATGACACAAAAAATGTCAAACATTGAATCGAAATAAAACTACATCCCCGTCATTGATTCGGTAATCTCGACCTTCAACCCGTACTAATCCTTTATCCCGTGCGTTTGCAAACGAACCTAGAGCTACCAGGTTTTCCCACTCGATCACTTCAGCTCGAATAAATCCTCGTTCCATATCAGTATGAATTCTTCCTGCTGCTTGAGGTGCATAGGTTCCCTCGGGCACTAACCAAGCTCGCGTTTCTCTCCCTTTGATCGTATAAAAGGTAACTAACTGCAAGAGCTCGGTGCTCGCGCGAATCAATTTGTTTATGCCTGTTTCCTCTACCCCTAACTCCTCCAAAAACAGATTCGCTTCGTCTAATGGCAGCTGGGCTAATTCCTCCTCTAGCCGGGCACAAAGAATAACTACTCTAGCGCCATTACTATTAGCTCGATGCAACAATGGAGCTAACTTGCTAGTCAGTTTTCCTTGGTTAAGCCACTCTTCCTCCCCCACATTGGCCACATATAAAATTGGTTTTGCCGTAAGTAATGGTAAATCCTGGGGTAAATCCAAATCACTATTACGGACAGCTAGTCCGGAGTTCAGTAGCTCTAGAGCCTTTTCCAATTGAGCTAGCTCATCCTTAATCCGTTTTTCTCCTGTTT
>SKHL01000062.1 GCA_007116995.1 Limnochordia bacterium | reverse complement strand
TGGGAACTACCCATTCAGTATTCGGGTATTCTAGCTGAGCATAATTGTGTGCGGAACCAGGTAGGTCTATTTGATCTATCTCATATGGGTGAAATTATAGTTAAAGGTAAGGATTCACTGGAAATGCTAAATATGTTGGTATCCAATGATCTTAGTCACTTGACTGAAGGGCAAATTCAATATAACCTTCTCTTAGGATCAGAGGGAGGAATTATTGACGATATTTTAGTATATCGTATCCCCGATGGGTTTTTTTTAGTAGTAAATGCAGCTAATATAGCAAAGGATAAGCAATGGTTGGACTTCCATAAAAAGGACGAGGCTGAAGTAATGGATGTGTCGGCTGAGACTGCGTTACTTGCGGTACAAGGTCCGAACGCGTTGCCCGTACTCGCTAGTGTTTTTTCGGAACAATTAGTGGATATCCCCTATTATAGCTTCATCAATAGTCAGTTTTCTAATGCTTGGATCCGAATATCTCGTACAGGTTACACCGGAGAAGATGGATTTGAGTTATATCTGCCGAATAAAACAGCTCAAGCTTTATGGCATCAGCTACTAGTAGCTGGTGAATCCTACGGAATAAAACCTGTGGGTTTAGGGGCTAGAGATACATTACGTCTAGAGGTGCGGATGCCCTTATATGGCCAAGAACTAAGGGATGATCTTACTCCACTCGAGGCGGGATTGACGAAGTTTGTAGCATTTGAAAAGCCAGAGTTTATGGGTAAAGCTCGCTTGGTGCAACAAAACGTAGACGGTGTGAAAAAACGCCTGGTTGGTATGCGATTGTTAGGAAGAGGCATAGCTAGAACGGGGTATTCCATTTACCATAATGATAAGGAAATTGGTGAAATAACCAGTGGTTCCATTTCACCCTCTACAGGTCATTCCATTGCATTAGGCTATGTAACTAGGAAATATGCAAGAGCAGGAATGAAGATTACGGTGATAATTCGAAACAAAAGGGTGGAAGCGGAAATCATCAAAGGACGATTTTTATCCATCAATAAAAAATAATTGGAGGCATAGAAATGATTGCAAAAAAAGGGTTGCAGTATACAGAAAATCACGAATGGCTTAAACAAGAGGGCCGAATGGTACGTATTGGTATTACGGATTTCGCACAAGAAAAGTTAGGGGATGTAGTTTTCGTTGAGCTTCCCGCCGTAGATGATCAGGTAACCAAGGAGGATCCCTTCACGGTAGTGGAGTCTGTAAAGGCTGTATCCGATGTATTCTCTCCAGTGAGTGGAGTCATCGTGGCTATTAATGAGACATTAGAAGACAGCCCTGAGCTAATTAACGAAGACCCTTATGACCAAGGGTGGATAGTGGAAGTTGAACCCATAGATGAATTTAGTTTTGAGGGGTTGATGAGTCCCGAGGAGTATCAGGCCTATATTGAGGAGGAGTAGGGATGTCTTATATACCCAATACTCAGCAAGAACAGATGCAGATGCTGAAGGCATGTGGGTTAAGTGAAATTGATGATCTATTTTCTCAAATACCTACCACATTGAAGTTAAAGCAGCCCCTTAACTTACCCGGTCCACTAGCAGAAGCTAGTTTAATTAAGCATATGAATATATTAGCTAGTAAGAATATAAATCTAGATACAGCAACCTCTTTTTTAGGAGCAGGTGCTTATGATCATCTAGTGCCTAGTGTGATTAAGCATCTCGTCAGTCGTGGTGAGTTTTTAACAGCTTATACGCCATATCAAGCTGAAATTAGTCAAGGGGTTTTGCAATCGATTTTTGAGTTTCAAACGTTAATCGCCGAGTTAACCGGGATGGAAGCTGCCAATGCTTCCATGTATGATGGGGCAACTGCTTTGGCCGAAGCCGCTTTATTAGCATGCAATGCTACTCGTCGTAGGAAGGTAGGTTTACCCGCTAATTTGCATCCCGAGTGGATTGAAGTAGCTCGGACTTACCTAGAAAATCAAGACATAGAACCCGTCATTATACCCTATCAGAGCGACAGTGGTCAGATAGATATAGCTACAATGGATGCAAGTCTAGCTAAGGAGTTATCTTGCCTCGTTGTGCAGCAACCGAACTTTTTCGGATGTATTGAAGATGCGACTGGGATCTGTAGTTGGATTAAGAATGGAGATGGCTTACTGGTAGCTGCTGTTAATCCTATTAGTCTCGGGATCCTCAAGCGCCCTGGAGACTATGGTGCTGACATCGTAGTCGGTGATGGAGGTTCATTAGGAAATCCCCTGAGTTATGGAGGACCAACAGTAGGGTTCTTTGCTACATCGGGGACTAGTTTGATTCGACGCATGCCTGGACGTATTGTGGGAGAGACTATCGACGGCGAGAGCAAAAGGGGATATGTACTAACCATGCAGACCCGCGAGCAACATATTCGACGGGAAAAGGCTACATCTAATATTTGTACGAATCAGGCCTTGAATGCTCTTGTCGCCACTATGTATTTGTCCTTACTAGGGAAGCAAGGCCTAAGAGCGGTAGCCAACCAGTGCCTCCAAAAAACAGCTTATTTACAACAAGCGTTGTTACGTGCAGGCTATCAGCGCAGATTTACAGGTCCCTGCTTCAATGAATTTACTATTAGCGGAGATGTTGATTGGGCTAAGGTGAATCATCAGATGTTAGATAAAGGGTTTTTAGCTGGGCTGCCTCTTCAGCAATTTGACAAGGACTTATCGGACTCATTACTCTTAGCAGTCACAGAAGCTCGAACCAAGGAAGAAATAGATGAATTTAGCGGTTTATTGGGGGGGTATTGCAGTGGATCATAAAACGGGTGTACCATTACTTATGGAAAAATCGAAACCCGGACGAATTGGCTATTCCTTACCGCCGCTTGATGTTCCCGAGCTGTCCCTGGATGAACTAATTCCCAAGGAATACTTAGCGGCTCAGATCCCTGATTTACCGGAAGTAACAGAGCCTGAAGTTGTACGTCATTTTACGCAATTGTCTCGGCGGAACCATGGCGTTGATGTAGGCTTTTATCCACTAGGATCGTGTACGATGAAATATAACCCAAGGGTCAATGAGGATATAGCTGCTTTAGCTGGTTTTAGCCGTCTTCATCCCTATCAACCTTGGGATAGTACGCAAGGGGCACTAGAGTTAATGTATCAGCTAGATTCGTACTTAGCTGAGATTGCAGGACTTTCTAAGACTACATTGCAGCCTGCAGCTGGTGCGCATGGTGAGCTAGCCGGACTGTTAATTATGAAGGCCTACCACCGCGAACAGGGTGAGGAAAAGGAACGCCAAGAAATTCTCATCCCGGATTCGGCCCACGGGACAAATCCGGCTAGTGCCCGAATGGCAGGGTTTGTCGTGAAGACGATTCCCTCCCAGCTACAAGGGGGTGTAGATGTAATCGCACTAAAGGATATGGTTGGGCCCCAAACAGCAGGGTTAATGCTTACGAATCCTAACACGTTAGGCTTATTCGATCAGAATATCTGTGAGATTGCTAAAATAGTCCATCGCGCCGGAGGCTTGCTCTATTATGACGGTGCCAATGCTAATGCCATTATGGGAATTGTACGGCCAGGTGATATGGGGTTTGATATCGTACATTTTAATTTACATAAAACATTCTCTACGCCTCATGGTGGTGGTGGGCCAGGTGCTGGACCGATAAGTGTAAGTAAAGAGTTAGAGCAATTCTTGCCATATCCGATTGTGACCAAAGAGGATCATAGATACACTCTTACAAAACCGGCGAAAAGCATTGGACGAATTAAATCCTTCTATGGGAACTTTGGCGTTCTTGTTAAGGCTTATGCATATATTCGAATACATGGACCACAGGGGCTACGCGAGATTAGCGAGAATGCCGTTCTAAATGCGAATTACTTAATGCATCATCTCAAAGACGATTACTACTTACCCTATAATCAGCAGTGTATGCACGAGTTCGTTCTTTCAGGAAAATGGCAAAAGGCAGTAGGGGTTAGTGCTCTGGATATTGCTAAGCGGTTATTAGATTATGCAATGCATGCTCCGACTATTTATTTTCCGTTGATTGTTGATGAAGCGATCATGGTGGAGCCGACGGAGACAGAGAGCAAAGAAACATTAGATCAATTTATCGAAGTAATGAAAGCTATTGCGGCAGAAGCGAAAGAAGACCCCGATCAATTAATTCAGGCCCCTCACCAGACTCCAGTAGGTCGTTTGGACGAAGCACGAGCGGCTCGTAAACCCATTCTACGCTGGAGGTCGAAGGAGATATAGTCCTCTTCCCAGGAATACTGAAAAACAGCCTTTCCTAAAAAAGGAAGGGCTGTTTTTAGTGGTGCGCCTAAATGAAACGGCTATTCTGTTTTAGAATGAAAGCAGGCTACTATAGCGAGCGTCTAAGATCTCAACTTGTGCGGATTCACCAAGATGGTCCACATATTCAGCTGGACTTTTCGCTTTCATTTCTTTGAGATAGTTTTTGATTTCATCTTTTACTTCATCAAATTCAGCTGCTTTTTGGTCAGTAACTAGGATAACATGCCACCCTAATTGACTCTCAACTATCCCGGCTTCGTCAATAGCTAATGAAAAGACTTTGTCCTCAAAGGATGGAACCATCTGTCCACGACGGAAGAAATCTAGACCGCCGCCTTTAGGACCAGATACTGGGTCAGTGGAGTTTTCCTTTGCTAAGGTAGCAAAGTCTGCACCAGCATTAATCTCTGCCAATAATGGAGCAGCCTCTTCTTCGGTCTCCACTAAGATGTGGCTAGCTTCGATCGAATCAAATAGAGATGCATTTTCTGCAAAGAACTCTTCTATTTCTTGATCACTTACAGAAACCTCAGCCATGGCAAGCGTACTAATTAATAAGTTCCATTCAATTTGGTCGATTAGTTGATCTTCGGAGATCTCGTTTTGCATAAGAAACATCTGTAAACCTTCCATGCCACCTAACTGGGTGATTACATTCGTTAGTACAGCCATTAAATCTTCTTCGCTAATATAAACATCAAGCTCAATTTGTTTTTGCTCAATAAGTTCATCAAGAATCATCTGACTAAGAATGAAAGCACCAGCTTCTCGTTGAAGTGCTTCGAAAAAGTCCGCTTGGGTAATATCTTTTCCATTAACACGAGCAACAACCTCTGAGTCGTTATCCGCCAAAGCACTCACAACACTAATTGACAATAAGAGACAGACTACAATTACAGACACAATTAATCTACGTGACTTCAAATATACATCGCCCTTTCTTTCTTTATTTGGTCTATCTCGTTAAAAGTTCGCTACTCTTGAATAAATACCTTTATTTTCTCCGATCAAATTTATGGTATATCTCCATGGTGTCGCACACAATAAAATTTTATAGCTTGGAGTAGATGAATCAGATATAATGAGTTGTAAGGAGGTATTAACATGTATCAATTGGGTGAAGTTGTACGTTTACGCAAAAAGCATCCCTGTGGTGAAGATCGATGGAAAGTTTTGAAGACCGGAGTAGATATGCGGATTAAATGTCTCACCTGTGGGCGAGTGATTTTGTTGCCTCGGCATAAGCTAGAGAAACAGGTGAAAGAGAGACTAGACCAGTCAATGTAAGAATGTAGATGTAAGCTCTATCGATAAGGAAAGACACTAATCTCTCCTTTTATGCATACACTAGGATGTAGTACTTAACACAGAAAGGAGCAGATTGATGAAGCAGATTAAGAAGGTATTTGCTGGAGGGAACACATCACAGGGGTTCTATTCCTTTTATCATGAGATAATTGCTGAGGATGCCAACCACGTCTTTATTCTAAAAGGCGGTCCAGGCACAGGAAAGTCCACCTTTATGCGGAAAGTAGTTAGGGATCTAGTAGAGAAGGGATTTAGCATCGAGGAGTTTCATTGCAGTTCTGATGCTAATTCCTTAGATGGAATCGTAGCTCCTGCTTTGAAAGTAGGGATAATTGATGGAACAGCACCCCATGTGGTAGATCCTAAGTTTCCCGGGTGCGTGGAAGAGATAATTAATCTAGGACAATACTGGGATGAAGATAAGATTAAACGTCAAAGAGACGAGGTGCTACGTTTAACCAAATCCAATTCAGCCTGCTATCCCCGGGCTTACCGGTATTTACGGGCTGCTAAGTGTCTCTATGATGATATGCGAGAGATCACCCGTAGCGCAACAAATCTTGGTGAGGTAAATCAGATTGTGGGTACCTTAATTGAGGAAGTCTTTCATGGGCGCAAGCCGTTGCTAAAAATGGGGTGGGTCCGACACCTATTTGCATCAGCCATAACGCCCCAAGGGCCTGTAAATGAGTTGCCATCTATTGTTGATGGATATAGAAATCAGTATATTCTTAAGGGTGAACCTGGCACTGGGAAATCATGGGTTTTGAATAAAGTTCTTCAGCACGGATTAGAGCGAGGATTGTACATGGAAGCCTATCATTGTCCGATTGATCCGGAAAAACTAGACCACTTAATTATCCCGGAGTTGGAGACAGCGGTTATTACATCATATCCTCCCCATATCTACGAATCCGAGGAGGGTGTAGTAATTAATCTTAATGAATGTGTAGACCGAAAAGAACGGGATCAGGATAACCTACACTGTGATCACGTTCTTTTTGAGAGCCTACTAGATCAGGTTTTTAAGCAGCTTCGAAAAGCGAAAGCCATTCACGACCTCCTAGAAGAGAGCTATGTTCCGAACATGAAATTTGACCAAATCGAGCAAGTTCGGAAACGTGTTGTTACGCGCATACTAGCCTATAATCATCATTGAGATCTAAAGTACGGGGGTTCAGCGCTATTTGGCAATATCCAGATCAAGTTATTTTACGCAGGGAAGGTCTCCTAAATTATCATTATTAGTATAGGGTTATCCTGATTATATCCTAATACGCTCTTATATTCTATGGCTAACAGCTAATAGCCATAGATCCTAAGCTGATTGGAAGGGTTTTACTAGTGGGAATCGAATGGGAGTAATTGGATAGAGTTATCAAATACCAGGATATCTAGGAGTGATCATATGTCATTGGAGATTGGGATTATAGGATTGCCAAATGTTGGGAAATCCACACTATTTAATGCTCTCACTCATTGTACTGTGCCAGCTTTAAATTACCCATTCTGTACTATC
>SKHL01000196.1 GCA_007116995.1 Limnochordia bacterium | reverse complement strand
GCACGTTACCACGTAGAAGAGGTAACAGGAGAACTAAATGGCCCTCTGACAGACTTTACTCATACCTTAATGAATATCGATCCTTTGAGTTCAACACCAGTCATAGTGAAGGGGGCTTATCACTATAGCTTTGATCCCGGGACCCTCAGTTACGCCATGGAGCAGCTTGCAGTAGCTAACCAGCCTCCAACTGCCGTTTTTGACCAGGCCCGAATCAATCAGACCTACCAACGTGACTTGGATGGCAATGGAATCCCTGATATTTTCCGCCTAGAGGCCGAAGAAGAGCCTGGCTTTGTTATTAATGGAGAAGTGTATCACTTACCAGAACTCCTAGGCTCCTCTATTCATCCCTATTATGAGTTAACGAGGATCGAACACGGGGATAGCTATGCTTTTGTCCTTTATCTCTCTTCACCGCTGCTAGAAACTTCAGAAATGTACTTTTATGAGTATAAAAAGGATGGTGGGTTGTCCCTTATGGGGAAGATTTACAGTGAGGAATCCCTCTATGACCTACCCATCCTCTCCTTATACAATGACCGAGCAGCGATTAACTATATGGTATATCCCTTCTTTGATGGAGTTCATAGACAACCATGGCATGTAAATTCAGATGTTCAGTGGATGGCCGAAAACACTTGCGTCAACATTGATGGTCGTTTTAACTTGCAGGGCTTCACCATGGAAACTGTCGGTGAAAACACAATTGTTTACGATAACTATGTTGGCGTAATTATTCCCATGTACACAGGAGTAAATAAGGATCTCCTGACTGAACAAAAGTTTGTCCTTGGCACTGACCGTGGTCAGAGTTTATCCTTTGCAATCTTTGGAACCATGCATGAAACTGAAGTATTCTATTATGAGACATTCAATCCAGAGGTAACCCCTGTCACAAAGAAATTGGGCACGCTAGAAAACTCCTTGGTAATATTAAATACCCACTTGCCCTGGGATTCGTCTTACATCAGGGTGACTGGTATTGTGATGGGAGGTGAAGGTCACGAGAACTATCTCGCTTTTAACCTTGACGACATGAGGGATTGGGATGATTATGATCCCATTTTTATTAGTTACTAAATGGCTGGTGCAAAACTCATTATATCTTACAATGGGTACTCGAGTACCCATTGTAGATGCCCTTTTGCACCAGCCTCCTAGACTTAGATTTACAATAGGGAGGTTAAAAAATGAGGAAGGCCGTTGCAGCAACAAACTATATTCTTGTGCTTCTATTAATGCTCGGTGTAGTCCTTACCTCCCCCGCTTTTGCTCGACCCGGGGAAATGTATGAGATTAACAAAAAATATGTTCTCGATTTAGATGGAAGCGGGGCTATGCATGGGTTTACTGTGCATGCAGATAGGGCTAAGGTAGAGTTGGAAATTAACAATCAACGCTATCCTTTGGACTTGGACTCAGAATTATTATACTATCGATATAAATTAGTTCCTATTGAACAGGAAAAAAGTTATGCTTTTGCCCTCTTTTCGTCATCACCCCCTTTTAATGAGGAAATTTCCTTCTACGAATATCATACTATATGGGGGCTCGCTTGGCTTGGCCGCGTGACAACCAGCGACTTTATGTTTAACGAAGAAATCGGTCCTGTACAAGCCCGGCAGGTGCAAATTGGTAATCACACCTGCGGATTAGAGCTAACTGAGGTCTCGTATTGGGGCGATTCCTACTCTGACTGGAATTCTGTCAATGATGAAGAAGCATTTTGGATAGATGAAACTCGGTTGTTAAGCTTTCTAGACGAGAGAATCAATAACAACCCTGTCTACTTCAATGACTATATAGCTGTTATCGCCCCTTCCTATGATGGAATTAATCAAGATAGGCTCAAGACACAGAGAGTTAGCTTGGGAAATCGCACCCCTGATATTAGAAGGATTGCTATTTTTGGACGAGTTGAAGATGCAACGATAATTTCACGACAAAGTTCCTCTACAGATCAGGTTGAAAGAAGGTTAGGCGTGCTTGAAAACACCCTCTTGTCTGTGGAAACTCATCAGCCAGACCAGTTTTCTTATGTAGAGCTTAAGGGTGTTGTGCGGCATCCTGATGGGGGAGAAACCGAAGTACATGTGATCGTTAGTAATCTCAACGCCCGAAGCGAACTAGATCCTCAGCTCATTGGAAAGACAGACAGAGAACGTAGACTTAGTTCATGGCCCCCTTTGCCTCAGGACTTTCACACCGAAGTCATCAATGGATTTCCAGTAGCCTATAGGGAATACACCGGTATTATAGTTCCCTTCTACAATGGCATAAATCGCCATAATCTTTCTCAAATCCAAGAACAAATTGGACCTGGAAGTCGTCATACTCGAACCTTTGCCGTTTTTGGTCAACTTCAGGATGCTACGCTCTATTATAAACGTGATCAGCTTACCCAAGAGATTGCAAAGGAAATTGGCACTATAGAAAATGCTTTACTCACTATTCATACGGATTTCGTTGATGATTTCACGGGCGTTAGAGTGCGAGGAATTATGATAGACCATAACGGCCGAGAAGTGGGAGTTACAATTCCTTTTGAAACCCATCGCAGAGCGGATTTTGAACATCAGATCGTTTTTGTAGGACACGTGTCTGGTACAGGAAGCATTTTAACACCCACATTGCAAGGCTTCATTAACGAGCAATTCCGCAATGTGCAACTAAATTATAACGAAAACGTGGGAGTAGTGATTCCCTATTACAATGGAGTCAACCTATCCCGATTAAAGTCAGAACAGATACAAATCGGACCTGGATCAATACAAGCACTCAACTTTGCTGTCTTTGGCAAGCTCAATAATATACGAATTACTTATCAAGAATACATGGATGCTCCAATACAAGCAAGGAATATAGGAACTTTCGAAAATACTCTAGTTACTATTCACACATGGCTTCCATGGGACATGTCCTATGTGATGGTTGAAGGTACTATGTTAAGTGTTACTGGGGAGCCGGTGCCTGTTCGTTTCAGCCTCGACGATATGCGAGACTTAAGTGAGTTCCCTCCCATAATCGTACGGGCCACCACTATCCCCCCTGCACAGCCAATTCCGCTACGCAGATATATGGCAAATCGAGAGTATGAGCTCGATCTAAATGGAGATGGAAAGGTCGATCGTTTCGAGTTAAAACATACCACTGCTGGCACCAAATTGGACTTTGTTGTTAATGGAGTTACCTATCCGTTGAGTCATCTCGTTCCTGACAGTGTTAACCGCATCTATAAGCTTACACGTATAGAAGGAACCAATCGGTACGCATTAACCCTATTTACTTCTCTAGATGGTCGCGATTACATCCAGTTCTACGAGTATTCGCAACATGAAGGCCTTTTGGAATTAGGAATTATCTCAAGTCCCGGCGTAAGGATAACGTGTTTTACACAGGTCATCGAGAGCCTCACCTACGACCAAGCAGTTATCGGTGGAACCAACTATCCCTTTGTTAAATACTTAGCTGAACTACTTATTGTCAATTCTGCTAGAACTTTCATTGACTATAATGAACACGCAGCAGTGATTATGCCCATGTACGATGGAATCAACAAGCCACGACTAACCCCTTACCGGGTTACCGTAGGCAATAATCCTAACACCCAGTTGTCAGTGGGGATCTTCGGTGAGTTAATGGATGTACGAATTACTCACTACAGGGGAGGCCGGATTATCCAAGGTCCAGATTCCTTAGGATCATTAAAGGGCACAGAACTAATCATACATGGCGCTCTACATAGTGATAGTGAGATCTATGTATCAGGACGGACAAGAGATCGTCAGTTATTAGAGTATCGATTTAGAAGAAACTCGACCTTTATGAATAGTATTCCGCAAATTCCTAGACCTTAACCCCTTACGGGGAACCAGGCAGAGACTTGCAGGGAACTAAGTGCAAGTCGTCTCTGCGAACAAATACACAGCGGTTTCATTCCCCATTGCAAAAGCAAGGGGCGTCACCGCTACAAAAAAGGGTGAAAATAATGTTTCGTAAAGTATGTTTGTTGTTTATTGTTTTTCTGACCATCGCTACCCCTGTGTTGGCCTATGGACCGTGGGATGGGCAAGGGTCTAACAATCCCGGCGTATCTAGCGAGGAACTAGAAGAGATTATCAAAGACCTAGACGGCAGCATCCAGCGAGCTATTCAAGCAAAGGCAGCACATCCAGACTTTCTCCGAGACTTACAGGATTATTTGGTGCGACTAAGGGACTTTAAGGATTCTTTAGGTGGAGTAATCGATCGGCAAACACAAGCTCCATCTGCCCAACAACAGGGACCTATTGTGGATTCTCGCTTCTCTTTCACGTATTACGATTCTTCCTTAGGAGGAATAACCGATGGACCTGGAAACTATATGGTCAGCTTCAAGGAGCCTCTTGTCATCGGCAAACGGGATGGTGTAGATGCCTTATTATTTCCCACATCCGACCACCCAGGTGCCACAGCATTTATTGACATTAGTGACTTCCAAGCCATGACCCTTGATATGTGGGTTTACATTGAGGACTGGGGACCTGCCGGGATAGGAGCTGCAGCTCTGATTTCCAACGACCATTCGGGAACCCCTTTCTTACTAACGCTGTTTGATAAGATAAATCATTTAGATGATAAATTCAATGATAACGCCTTAGGTTTTCGTGTGCACAATACCCTGGTAGTAACTCCTGCAAATTCTATACAGTTGCACCGTTGGCATCATATCGCGGTGATTCACAATGGACAGACACTAACAATTCTCGTTGATGGTGTTCCCCAGGACCTATCTGTAATATTAGATTCAGATACTTCTTTGAGACCTCCCTCGGGTGACTTAATTATCGGTAACTCCAAGGAGCAGAATTCAAGGTTTACTGGAGCTATTGAGCAATTACGTATCTCTAGTCGCGCTCGCACGGTAAATGAGATTCAAGCAGAAATTGCACCTCTTCTAGTAGCTCGTCCGTCAACTAACGTAAGAGGACTACGCAGTGAAACAATTGCCGGTACCGTAGTGAACTACAGACAACATGAAGCAGTTATGTATAATTGGAGATACCAGGGAGTTAACGCAGATTTACTAACTACGTATTCCTTTGGTCAAGGAAATCAGGTTTTTTGTCTAACTGTCTTGGGCAACGTTGAAGAATTTAGATTCTATACAAAACGGACGCCATATCATGATCCAGAACTTATCTTTAGCGAGACCAAGCGTGTTCAAGATGCTCTCTTTGAGGTGCGTCTAGATGACAGGGTTCACGGCAGAGTTCGTCACCCTCTAGCACAGGTGGTTATTAGGAAATCTGACGGAACCAGAGAGACATGGAACATTGAACCTCTAGGCAATAATATTTCGGGCATTAGTAATCCAAGTCCAATCTTTGTGGATTAGCATCCAAAAAAATACATCCCTTAGCACTAATATAGGTGCTCAAGGGATGTATTTTTTCAACTACTTGTTTTCAAATGGCTCTGGCGTAGCAATAGAGCTTCTATCGTTTAGACATAAGATTTAGCATGTTAAGTCGATCGTATTTACATAAAACCACTTATATAATATTGTTAAAGAGGTTTTAAAAAAGCTGTGGAACTATCAATGGAGAACGTCGACTCCCCGATCCTTTAGGGTGTTAATGTCACTCTTGACGGCAATTGGATTCCACCGAACATCCACCATATCTCCTTCCCCAAGTCCCACGTTAAGCACAAGGGGGTAGACGGAGGTAATCTTGTTCCTAGAGAGATACAACCTCTCTAGGTTGGTTAGGTGCTGAAGCTCGCCTATTTGTGTAATGTCATTATCGCTAAGGGACAAGACCGTTAAGTTCGTCAAGGTCTGAAGGGGAGAGATGTCTACAATGTCGTTTCCTGCTAAGCGCACCCCTGTAAGTTTAGTCAGCCCAGAAAGAGGCGTCAAGTCAGATATCCAGTTAGTTGACGCCCACAGTTCTCGCAAGTTGGTGAGGTTAGATAGAGGCCTGATGTCCGAGACTATACTTCCACCAAACGATAGATATTCTATATTGTGTAACTCTTCTAAGGGAGATAGGTCGGTTAGAGTGTTCATCCCAGCAAACGACAAGTGTCTAAGGTTCACAAGGCCTGCAACGGCGCTGATATCGTTAATCCCCAAGCTTGACCATTGCGGATTATAACTAAAGTCCAGTTCCTCCAAAGCAATAAGGTTAGCTAATGTGCTAATATCGCTGACCTCATTTCCACTAAAGATCAAGTATTCTAGGTTCACTAAATGAACGAGAGGAGAAATGTCGTTAACGATGTTATAGCTCATGTCTAACCGCTTGAGGTTGGTCAGGCCGGCTAAAGGCGCAATGTCGGATAACCCGTCTAAATGGTACTGAGGACTGACGCTATATTCCCCGATATAAGTCTGCTGGTCTCGGAAGTTTAGATCCTCCAACTTCTCCAAGCCAGCTAAGGGCCAGAGATCAACAATATGGTTAGAGCTCATATCAAGACGTTCCAGATTAGCGAGATGTTCTATTCCGCCAAGGGATGCGATCATGAGTTTTTCGGCAGTAAGGACCGTCAGATGAATCACTTCACTCAGGTAGATAGGTCCTTCCGGTTTGTCGATAACTTGACGGACCCGCGCATCTAAATTGGGATCTTCAAACTCGATAATCTTATCAGTGCCCTCGGCAAACACAGCGGTAACAGTTTTATCGCTGTCCATTAAAACAGTGGTTTCAGCTGCCTCATTGTCGGTCACATCGCCCACCCATTCGCTGAATACCCAGTTGTTGGCAGAAGTGGCACTTAGAGTAACCAGCGTACCTGCCGGATGACTATAGGTGCCAACAACAGGAATTATGGTACCTTGTCCCTTTACTTCTAGTTTAAGCATGTAGTCTATCCCTGGGTCCGCTCCAGGCTCACCGATTGCGTAGATACTAAAGTGCGAGACTTCTGCCGTCAAGGTTTCGGCTAGTTCATCAACGGTAGTGGCTATCGGCTCGAAAGCTCCATTAGTGACTAAGCCTATTACTAAATCTGCCGGGGTGACACCAACCGGCAAGGTCAAACCGGAATAGCTAATAGTTAACAAAGCTGGTGGATTAAACTGGGTTCCAGCGGGGCCAAATTCATAAGCCCTCAGAACCTTTGGAAGCTCCACAACCGCTTCACTAACCGTGATGTCCGTATTATCTGCAAGGGAAT